>JAEELB010000073.1 GCA_016288705.1 Lachnospiraceae bacterium
CCGTTGCAGCTCATTTCTATAAAAAGATTGTCGTCGGTGACGTTCAGCGGGCGAAAGAGGATATGAACCACAACAAGGATCAGCAGATTCAATGCAAAAGCATATCTGAAGGTCCCTGAGTACTTTTCCGCAAACTTTGAGATCTTTCCGTTCATTTTGCCATAGTAACATACCCGGAAGGGGTTTTCCATACATAAATTCGGAAAAGTACATGGCCCCGGCGGCCGGAAAGGGGCGATCCGAAAAAACTTTTTCCGTACCTCTTGAAATCCTGAAACAGTCGTGATACAATTTCGTTCGTTTCAGTTGAGCGGTTACTTCGGGATGTGGCTCAGGTGGTAGAGCGCCGCGTTAGGGACGCGGAGGTCGCTGGTTCAAGTCCAGTCATTCCGACACATGAGCCCCCGGTTTTCGGGGGCTTTTTCATTATTCGGATCGTCAACGACGAGCCGGGGTCTGTGACCGGCGATGGTTTATTGGAGGTGAACATGAAAGAATTCCTTAAAAACTCTTTTCGCACCGCGATGCCGTTGTTCATTGGACTTACGCTGTCGGTCATCTGTTTTTTCCTGATCTATCGATATGACGGACTGAGCAAAAGCTTCAGCACGGCGCTGGCCATTTTGCGCCCCTTTGTCTATGGAGGCGTCATGGCTTATCTGCTGAAAACGCCCTACAACTGGACGATGAAAAAGCTTTCGGGCTTGCTGCCGGAGAAGAAGCTCCGGCTAGTCCGGGGCCTGTCCCTTGTTTTCGTTCTGATGGCAAGCCTTATCATCATTACCGTACTGCTGGTCATGGTCATTCCCGCGCTGGCGGACAGCATCAGGTCCATCGCCCGCTCCATCCCCTCTTTTATGAACGAGCAGCAATACAATATCTCGAAGTATACGGACGACAATCCGGAGATCAAAGAGTACATAGACCAGGGATTTTATGAGATCGAGAAGAACGGTCCCAACTGGCTCAGACAGACTGTGCTGCCTATGCTCACCGGAGCCGTAGGCGGGGTGGTGGGTATCTTCGGCTCCGTGGTCGGCGTGTTATATAATCTTCTGATAGGGCTCATCGTCTGTATTTACATCCTGCTCAGCAAGGAGACCTTCGGGCGTCAGGCAAAGATGCTGGTCTATTCCGTTTTCAGAAGGGACAGGGCAGAGAAGGTGCTGGATGAATTTGTCTTTATTGACAGGACTTTCGTGGGGTTTTTCGGAGGAAAGATCCTGGACAGCGCAATAGTGGGGCTGATATGTTACGTGTTCTGCCTGATCCTGCAGCTGACCCTGGGGATGCACAATGCAGTGCTGGTCGCCGTGATCGTCGGGGTGACCAACATCATTCCCTTTTTCGGGCCTTATATCGGGGCCATACCCTCGGCCCTGATCATACTCATGGATTCACCTCTGTGCTGCATTATTTTTGTGATCTTCGTGATCCTTTTGCAGCTGTTTGACGGAAACGTTCTGGGGCCCATGCTGCTGTCCGAGAGCGTGGGACTGTCGGGATTCTGGGTACTGTTTTCCATTACCGCCTTCGGCGGACTCATGGGCATTGTGGGCATAATCATAGGGGTGCCGGTGTTCGCGGTCATTTACGATCTGATCAAGCGCTGGGTATACATGATGCTGAGGAAGAACGGCGCCACGGAGTACCTGCCTGAGGCGGGAGAGCCTGAAGGAGATACGCCGCCGGGGCCGGAGGAGCTTGTCTGATCGGGATCCTTTCCGTAAACTGCCCCGAACCGGGTCCTGACCTCGATGTGGGTGAGGGTAACCCGCAGGGCATAACCCCGGGTGCCATGCCGTTGCAGCGACTCCGCGGTCTGCGTCTCCTGCCTTGAAAAAAGACCGATGATATGATAGTGTGAAACTGATCGGTCTTTTTTTGGAGGTTGACTTTGATGAAGAAATTTCTGGCTGAATTTATTGGGACCTTTATCCTGATCTTTATCGGATGCGGCACTGCCATGCTGGTCGGAACCGATGCCGAATCCGGTTCCGGATATCTGATCACGGCTGTTGCCTTCGGGCTGGCTCTTGTGGCCGTATCCTACAGTCTGGGCAATATTTCCGGGGGGCACGTGAATCCGGCTGTTTCCCTGGCGGTTCTCATAGACGGCGGCTTAACCGGGCCCGAATTTGCGGGCTATGCGGGAGCCCAGCTGCTGGGTGCTTTTGCGGGGTCCGGCAGCCTTGCCCTCATTTTCACTTTTGGGGGGATCGAGGATCTCACGGGAGGCTTTGCCGTGAACAGCGCTGCCGGGGTCGGAGGCTCGATCATTGCTGCCCTTGTGGTGGAATTCATTGCTACTTTCATATTTGTGATGGTGATCATGGGAGTGAACTCCGAACTTGAGGATCACCTGCCTCTGGCAGGACTGATATCGGGACTTGCCCTCACCGGGGTACACATCGGTACTATGGGCTACACGGGCACCTCGGTGAATCCCGCCCGAAGTCTGGGGCCTGCCATAGTTGCGGCTGTTCTGGGAAATACAGAGAACCTGTTAAGCCTGATCGCTTTTATCATCGGTCCTTTCCTGGGGGCGGTGGCTGCCGCTTTCCTGTACAGGATCCTGGAGAGCGAGGATGAGAAGCCCGAAAAGAGCGTGAAGAGAAAAAGCGCAAAGAACAGATTTGACGATGACGACGACGATGACGACGACTACTGAGATCCGTAATTTCATCTTTGACGTCGGCAGGGTGCTGGTCTCCTACACGGCTGATCAGATGTTTCTCGAACATGGCCTTTCCATTGCCGATTCAGAAAGAATCTGTAGGGAGATATTTCAGAATCCTTACTGGCCCCTCAGTGATTACGGAACTCTTCCGATAGAACAGATGCTTGAGGGCTACGGGAAGATTTATCCCGAAGACTATCCGGTGATCAGATGGTTCGTGGAAAACTGCCGGGAACAGGTGATACCTCGTCCGAGGCTGTGGGAAAAAGTTCACGCCCTTAAGGAAAAGGGCTACGGCTTATTTATCCTGTCAAATTACAATGATTACTTCTGGGAGCAGCAGATTGAAGGACTGCCGTTTCTCGGGGATATGGACGGTATCCTGGTGTCCTGCAGGGAACACATGGTGAAGCCGGAACCCAGATTTTTCAAACTCCTTCTCGACAGATACGGGCTGAAACCGGAGGAATGCCTGTTTCTGGATGATCTTGAGAATAATACGGCTGCTGCCGGAAGTCTTGGGATAAATGCTGTCACCATGGAGGCGGAGGAGGAGATCCTAAGCTTCCTTGAGGGGTATCTGAAGTGACCCACGGAAGCGCGGCAACGCGGCAGCAGTGAATGCACAGGCCCCCGGCCTGTAACAGAGAAACTGAACATACAAAGCGAGGAAACAGAAAATGCCGGATTTCAGACCATTCAGGGCCATAAGGCCTGCCGACGGGAAGGCGCCCATGACGGCGGCTCTTCCCTATGACGTTTATGACAGGGAGAGCGCAAGGACTGCGGTAAAGGGAAATGACACCTCCTTCCTGAGGATCGACCGGCCGGAGACCTTTTTCCCTCCGGACCAGGATATGTACGCTCCCGAGGTCTATGAAAGGGGGGCGGCCGAGTTCGCGGAGGATATCAGAAGGGGGCTGTACGTAAAGGATGAGGGGGCCTGTTATTACATTTACTCTCTGACAATGGATGGCCGCACCCAGTCCGGCATAGCGGGCTGCTTCAATATGAAGGATTATGAGACCGGCGCCGTGCAGAGGCATGAAAAGACCAGGCGCGACAAAGAGGAGGACAGGGTAAGGCACATTGAGGCCCTCAGAGCACAGACCGGTCCGGTGTTCCTCGCCAGAAGAAAGGATGAAACGCTGGACGGGATCACCCGGGAAGTGATGTCGTCGGAACCCCTCTATGATTTTACTTCGGAGGACGGCGTGACTCACAGGGTCTGGAAGATCCCCGGAGAACACGAGCGTGAGATAGCTTCCGCCTTCGGAAATATGAACAGGATCTACATAGCCGACGGCCACCACAGATGCGCTTCCGCCTGCAGGGTAGGCAGGGCTCATGAAAACGAAAAAGGGTTTGAGGAATCCGGGTACGTGCTGGGAGTGGTGTTCCCTGAGGACGAGCTCAGGATAATGGCTTATAACCGGGTGGTGGAGATCCCCCAAGGGATCACCCCGGAGGACCTGATAAAGAAACTTGGCGATATATTCCCGCTTCGCAGGGCCGCTTCGCCGGTACCCGACAGAAAGGGCGTCGTCTGCGCCTACGCCGGGGGCTCATGGTATGAGGCGGAGATACCGAAGGAGTTCTTTACCGGGGATCCGGTGGGGGATCTGGATGTGTCCGTGCTCCAGACGAAGGTCCTGTCCCCCGTTTTCGGCATAGAAGACCCCAGGACCGACGACAGGATCCGGTTCGTGGGGGGTATCATGGGGACCGGGGAGCTTGAAAGACTTTGCGGGGACAATGCCCATGCCGCATTTTCCATGTATCCCACGGATATCGGGGAATTGTTCTCGGTGGCGGATGCAGGGCTTCTGATGCCGCCCAAGTCTACCTGGTTTGAGCCGAAACTCAGGAGCGGCATACTCATACATCCCATCACGGACTGAGAGGGCATTCGGAGAAGAGAAGGCGTTTTACAGCAGAGGGGGTACAAATGAACAGAAAACTGTATAAGCTTATGAACTGGCCGGAAATAGAATCCATAGTCTATTCGGAGTCGGACAATCCTCACGGGATACTGGGACCCCATGTAAGCGGTTCCCAGACCCTCTTTCAGGTCTTTCTCCCCGGAGCCGTGAACGTCAGACTTGAGCAGAAGACGGGAGATAAGAGTTACAGAATGGAAATGGCCGACGAGAGCGGGTTCTTCGCCGTTCTGGTGCCCGGAAAGGAACCGGGAAATTACAGGTATGTGGCCGAATTTCCTGACGGTTCCATCCTCAGCTTTTCGGATCCCTACAGATATTCGCCCCAGATCAGCAAAAAAGACCTGGCCGCGTTTTCCGCGGGCTCGTGTCCCGATCCTTACAGGTTCATGGGGGCGCACGTGATGACTCTGGGCGGGGAGAAGGGCACTTATTTCACCATATGGGCTCCCAACGCCCTGAGAGTCTCGGTGATAGGCGACTTCAACCGCTGGGACGGCAGGATAAACCAGATGAGGAGACTTGGCTCCAGCGGCATTTTCGAGATCTTCATCCCCGGAGTATCGGAGGGGGATTCGTACAAGTACGAGATCAAGAAGAAGGACAAGAACATCGCCCTGAAGACCGATCCCTACGGATTCGGCATGGAAGAGAGGCCCGGGCTTGCCAGTGTGGTGCGCGATGTGGATTCCTTTGAATGGGATGATGACAAATGGATGAAAGCCAGGGAAAAAGCCGACGTCAGATCGATGCCGCTTTCCGTTTGCGAATATCTGGTCTCCGGAGAGGGATCCCATGATGAAGAAGAGGATCTTCCCAACTGGCGGATGATGGCAGGCAGGCTCATTCCGTTCATAAAGGATTCGGGCTTTACGCATGTTGAGATCCTGCCGGTCATGGAACAGTCCGGCGAGAGGTCACGGGGCAATGAGACCGTGGGCTTTTACGCCCCTGCGGCCAGGTACGGGACTCCCGATGATCTGCAGTATTTCGTGAATGAAATGCACAAGGCGGGAATAGGCGTGATACTCGGCTGGTCCGTGTCGCAGTTCTCTGCGGACGATCACGGCCTGGAAAAATTCGACGGGACAAGCCTTTATGAGCCCATGGACCCCAGAAGGGAGTTCCTCCCGGGGACGGGGACGAAGCTCTTTGATCACGGCAAGAACCAGGTAAGGGAATTTCTTTCGGGAAACGCCTTTTACTGGCTGGAAAAATACCATATAGACGGGATCTGCGCGGATTCCGTGGCGGTGATGCTCTATCTGGACTACGGAAAGAGCGGCGGCGACTGGGCTCCGAACATATACGGAGGAAATGAAAACCTTGACGCCGTGTCCTTCATCAGGGAACTGAACGATCAGGTGCACGAAGAATTTGCCGGCGCTTTTATGATCGCCGAGGAGGGGGCTGCCTGGCCCGGAGTTACCGAGGATACCTCCCTGGACGGCCTGGGATATGATTTCAAGTGGAATGCGGACTGGATATCCGGGACCATGGATTACCTGAAGGAGGATCCCCTCTTCAGGGCCGGGGTGCACGACAGGCTCATGGAAGGCTTTTCCTACAGCTTCCGCGAGAGATATATGATAGGCTACTCCCATACGGATGCGGTGGAATCGGATTACGGCTTTGAAAGGCAGCTCTTCGGCACGGACGAACTCTACCTTTCGTCCGTGAGGGTATTTCTGGCCTGGATGTTCGCCCATCCCGGGAGAAAGCTTGTCTTTCTCGGACACGGGACCACATTCATGCATGATCCCGATGAGAACCATTATCCCGGATGGAATGTGGAGAACGGATCCGACCAGAAAAAACTGAGGGCTCTTCTCAAGGCGCTCCTGAAGCTCTACAGGTCCGAAGACGCGCTTCACGTGGCGGACGACGATGAATCGGGCTTTGAGTGGATAAACTGCCTGAACCCGGAGAGAAGCGTCTACTCATTCATGAGAAAGACCGAAAATGAGAACGATACGGTGGTGGTAGTGGTGAACTTCGCCGGAAGCGTTCAGGAGGTCGAGCTGGGAGTCCCCTACGACGGGAGATACAATCTACTCCTGGATACGGATATGAGGAAATTCGGCGGCACCGGAACTGCAAGAGAGAAGAGCGTCCGGGCGAGGAGCGTGGAGGTGGACGGCAGGCCCTTCTCCATAGATATCCTGATGGGACCCCAGAGCGCGGTATTCCTGCGCTACACTCCTTATGACGATCAGGAGAGGTCAGAGATCGCACTCGAAAAGGCGGAGGAAGAGAGAGCCGCTTCAGCCGCCGCCAGAAAAGAGGCGAAGAAATACAAGGGTGAACAGGATGAGGCCATGAGGCAGGCCGAAGAAGCCATGCAGAATCTGGAAGAGGCTCAGAAAAATGCCGCTGATGCGGAGAGAAAGCTGATCGACGCCAGGAACAGAGAGAAGATACTCAGGGAGAGAGGGGAAAGGGAGATATCCCTCGCCAGGAGGAAGATAGAGGAAGCCAGGATCTCTGCCGAGAGGATAGAAAGAAATGTGAATGACAGGAACGCTTCCGCAGCGGAACAGGTCAGGGCGGCAGAGGAACTGCTGAATGAGGCCAGATCCAGGATCGAAGAGGAGGACAGAAATCTCAAAGAAGCGGGAGAGGCCACCGAAAACGCCTCAAGGAGCCGGGAAGAGGCTGTCAGAAAGGCCAGCGAAGCAGACGCCAAGATGAAACAATTCCAGGAGATCGCAGGCAGGGCCGTGAAAGCGGCCGAGTCCGTGGGGAGGAAAGCCAGGGACACAGCCGACGCCGTAGGCAGGAAAGCCAGAGACACCGCGGATGCGGTGGGTAAGAAAGCCCGGGATACCGCAGATAATGTCACCAGGAAAGTGTCCCGCGGCAGCGGAAAGAAGGCCTCCGGAGACACGGGAAAGAACAGTGGAAGATAAAGGCTTTTACGATTCCGACATACTGAAAAGAGAACAGCGGGAACAGGAGATAAACGCAAATCACTGTACCATGCTCGGGCTGTACGGACTCCTTGCGGTCATTGCTCTTTGCTGGTCCCTGACCGTCATGAAGGTTTTCGATGTGAACAGGCAGGCGATAGACACTGCTTTCATCGTGTCGGTCATTTACACGCTGATACCTGTGATCGCCGGGCACCTGACGAAGATGGCGGCTCCCTGGTTCAAGTATCTCTGTCTGGTGTGCCTGTGCATAGCCAGCAGCGTCACCTTCATGGAGCTTTCATTTCATGTCGTGCTCCTGTACGCGCTTCCCGTGATATTTGCGAGCCAGTACAAGGACAGGATAGTCCTTTGGATCACCTATATCATGGACGTGGGACTCATGACCTTCGCCTCCGTCGCCGGCTTCCGGAACGGCATATGCGACCTGAACGTCCTGTTTAAGAGTAATTACAACGCTTCCTACTATATCGGGCCGGACGGCGGGATCAGGAACCTGATCTTCAACGATGATCCCGTCCATGTGCTGGTCCTGTACGCCGGGTTCCCAAGGGCGCTCCTGCTTTTCCTTATCGTGCTGATGATTCAGTTCATCAACCAGAAGAGCAGGAATGACGCCACCCGCATCGCTAAGCTCAAGAAGGAGAGCGATACGGATCTGGCTACCAACACCTACAATAAGGGGAAATATGAGGAGATGCTCAGGGATTATTATCCCAATGTAGGCGACGTGGCGGTCATCTTCTGGGATCTGAACGGTCTTAAGCACATAAACGATACCAGAGGACATGATGTGGGCGATTCATACATCTCAAAGCTGGCTGACGTCATAGGGACCATCTCCGACGAAAAGCGCAGGAAGACCTTCAGAGTGGGGGGAGACGAGTTCATTATGATAATAGAGGATCCCGATGAGGGCGAACCGGACAGCCTGGTGGAGTACGTCAGAAGGTCCCTGGAACTGGAGACCCTCCGCGGCATGAGCATATCCGCGGCTTCGGGCTTTTCCGTGGGCAAAGGCGCCCAGATCGAAGATGTGGTGAAAAAAGCCGACACCGTCATGTATGAAAACAAAAAAAGATCAAAAAAAGAGAGAAAGGATTGATTGACAAAGAAGACAGGCTTGTATATAATCATCTGCGGTTTTGTTTTGTGAGTGATCAAATGCGGAAAACCCGGCACAGGGTCGATGCATTAAGGGTTTCGGGAAAGGAAGGTAGTACAGATGTCCATTTGTCCTAAAAATAAATCCTCGAAGGGACACAGAGATCAGAGAAGAGCCAACTGGAAGATGAACGCTCCCACTCTGGTGAAGTGCAGCAAATGCGGTGAGCTTATGATACCGCACAGAGTGTGCAAGAAATGCGGCTCTTATAATAAAAAAGAGATCATCGAGGTCGGTGACTGATCGCAGACAGTTTGTGAAGGCTGAACCGCGCCCGGCTTATTGCTAGCCGGGCGCGTTGTTCTTGCGCCGTATGGTCCCGGTCTGACCATGGAGGATCGAATGTCGGAGAGATTATGCAGGATAGCCTTTGACGGAATGGGAGGGGATGACGCTCCCTCCGTAACCGTGGCCGGAGCTGTGGCCGCAGTCCGTGATGATAAGGGAATAGAGATCCATATCACGGGCATCGAGGAGAAACTCAGGGAAGAACTGTCAAAGCATGAATATGACAGGGACCGCATCATCGTGGTCCCCGCCTCTGAAGTGATAGAGACCGCGGAGCCGCCGGTGGTGGCGGTCCACAACAAAAAGGATTCGTCCCTTGTGAAAGCGCTCTATATGGTAAAGAGGGGCGAATGCGACGCCTATCTCTCCGCAGGCAGCACCGGAGCCACGCTTGTGGGCGGACAGATCATCGTCGGCCGTATAGCCGGGGTTGAGAGGCCTGCGCTTGCTCCCGTGATACCGACCGAAAAGGGCGTGAGCGTCCTTATAGACTGCGGAGCCAATGTGGACGCCAGGGCTTCCCAGCTGGTGCAGTTCGCAAGGATGGGTTCCGCCTATTCCGAGAACGTACTGGGAGTGAAGGATCCCACCGTCGCGCTGGTGAATATCGGAGCGGAAGAGGAGAAGGGAAATTCCCTTGTGAAAGAGACCTATCCTCTGCTGAAGGAGTGCAGGGACATCAATTTCATCGGCAATATCGAGGCCAGGGACATTTCCGCCGGCGCCGCCGATGTGATCGTGTGCGAGGCCTTTACCGGGAACGTGATCCTCAAGATGTATGAGGGGGTTGCGTCCACTTTCTACAGGCTTTTGAAGAATGCTTTGATGAAAAATACCGTCAGCAAGCTGGGGGCTCTCATCGTAAAGCCTTACATAAAGGACGGGATCAAGGATTTCACCATGTCAAAATACGGAGCCGCGCCCCTTCTGGGATGCAGGGGACTTGTTATGAAGACGCACGGGTCCTGCGATGTGACCGAGGTGCGCAACTCCCTGATCCAGTGCAGGGAATTTGTTGAGAGCGGCATAACGGAGAGATTTGAAAAACTGTTCGGAGACAAGTCCGAGGACTGATGAAGGACAGATCACAGGTTTCAGAGATCAGGAGGGATCACGGATATGGAATTTGAGGAACTGAAAAAGATCATCGCCGGAGTACTGAATGTGGATCCGCGCGAGATCACGGAAGAGACGACCTTTGCCCAGGATCTGGATGCGGATTCCCTTGATGAGTACCAGATCATCATGGAAGTCGAAGACAGATTCGGCATAGAGGTTCCTGTTGAATCCATTGAGAATATCAAGACAGTGGGAGAAGCGCTGGAGATCATCAGGAATATCAGAGGCGTATAGGATCTTGCACAGAGAGGATTACGATTTTCTGGAGCGGGCCATAGGCTACAGCTTTAAGAACAGGGAACTCCTTAAGCAGGCTCTGACTCATTCTTCCTACGCCAATGAA
>JAEELB010000074.1 GCA_016288705.1 Lachnospiraceae bacterium
CGTTATTCCGGAGGAGGGCACATATGTCCCGGGAGAGGCCGTGATCTGCGTCAGGGAGTCGGCGCCCGACGATGAGCTGATCGTATCCGGCGCTTACGGTTCAGTCTTCAACAGGATATTCAACCGCGTTCCCGATGTGCGATCCAAAGAGCTCATGGATGTGTCCCGGGCTGCCGCACTCATTGAGAAAGAGGGGAGGACCGGCGACCCTGATCCAGATATACTTGATGATGCCGGGGAGGCGCCCGGGACCACGGTTATAAAGGTGGTGCATTCCGACAGGCTGTCTACGGAAGAACTGATAGATATGTATTCCGGCCAGCCGGGGGTGGTTTTCGCCGAACCCAACCGCATCTTTACCGTCAATGACATTGACAGCGGCAGTCTGAGCCATAGTGACGGTATAGCTCCTGTCTCTCCGTCCGCCGAAAAACCCGTTTTGAAGGATACTCCCTATCCCTCTCTTACCGATTCCCAGTATGGCTTTATGGACGGCCCCGGCGGCATGGACGTTCCCGGATGGAATTCCAAAACACCCAATGCCGATAAGGACAAGTACGACAGGGAAATAGTGGTGGCTGTCCTTGATACGGGCGTAGACTATGAAAACCCCGACCTGAAAAACGTGATGTGGGATAAGGGCCTTGATTATCCTGAACTGGAAATCCTTGGCGGAGGCAGATGCGGCTATAATTCCGCATACGAGTATTACATTGGGGACAATCCCACCGATATGGACGATCCTATGGATTTTAACGGCCATGGAACGCATCTGGCAGGGATCATCGCTTCGGAATGGAATGACTTCGGAACAAGCGGCATAGCCGGCGGCGCAAAGATAATGGCCATCAAGCAGGTGCTGAATGATAGCGGGTCTTCCAATCTGGCTACAACGGTCATGGGATTAAATTATATCCTTCAGGCCAGGGAAGCGGGTGTCAACGTGACAGCCGTTAACTGTTCCTTTGGAGGGAGAGAGGAGACCCTTGCAATAGCATATGCCGCAAGGGAACTCGGTAAACTCGGGACGGTGGTCTGCTTTGCTTCCGGCAATGATGCCGATGATAATGATATTGTCGGCGATACTTCGGCCATTCAGCTTTCATTGCCGTCTGTTCTGGCAGTGAATTCCAACACAAATCTGGGGGAATCCAGCGGTTTCTCCAACTATGGCATCCGCACGACTCATCTGTTTGCCCCGGGCTCAACCATAACATCTACCTATCCCATGGCAATGTCAAGACAGTATCCTGATGAAAGCAAATCCAAAGCCGTCACGGTGTCTGATAACGTTTTACTATCCGACGTGTTTGAAAGCTTCGAAAAAAGCCCGTTCATTTACACTGCCAACCCCTATAACGGGACAGCCCTGGAGATGAAGGAAAGGGGACTGGACATAACCGGCGCTGACCTGGCCAGCAATGATGACCCGGTTACGAAGGAAACTCTCGGCAATGTGGATACAGGATCCACGGTTGCTTTCACTGCTGTGTCCCGATATGACCTGGATGAACCGGCAGGGGACAATGGATACAGCCTGATACTGGGTGCCAGATCTATGTCCGGACGAAAAGCGTATTTTCCGAAGGTGTATGTAAAAACTGTCTCCGGCAACTGGGAGAGGCCCAATTATACGATCAACCTTGATAAGGAACTGAGTTATAACGTTTACCCTCTGAATGTGAGCCTGAACGGAAACCCTTTTAAACTGGATCCGCTGGAGTTCAGGGTTGTATTGTGCGATACTCAGTACGATACGACCGGTCCCGGTGATACCAGCGTGATCATTGAAAAAATGTGGGTCACTGATGCGGAAAAGATCCCGTACTGTATAGATAGCGGGACATCCATGGCTGCGCCGGCGGTTGCGGGGGAAGTGGCTGTACTTTCGAAGGCATTTCCGGACGACAGCGCCGAAAAGAGGGCGGCCCGCGTCATTGCAGGCGCCAGACCGGTCAGTGAATTCAAAGATAAATGTATAACCGGCGGTATCGCCAACGTAAGAAATTCGCTTGATGAGGATATGTATACGCCGGTTCTGACTTCGGTCCGGACGGAGCCCGGCCGGATCCACGTTGACGGATACTTCTTCGGCGATGCCGAAGATCTGAGCCTTTCCATTGAACAGGGCAGTTTTACATGGAGTACTGACGGCGATGGTATCAGACTGGAAAGCTTTAAGGTGACACATGATGCCGAAGATCCCGACCTCGGAGATATCTCATTCGCTATTCCGTACGGTATCCGCGGCGGAGATGAAGTGAGGGTGGAGATCCATGATAAGTCAAAGAAGTATCATGAGGAAAGGGGCTCCTTCCGGAGGATAATGACCCTGATGGATCCCGGCGGATACACAGAATCTCTTTACTATCCTGTCCCTGTAAATGTTCCGGATGAGATCGGGTTTGACATGTACAGAAGCCAGATTTTCAACGCCCAGGCTTTAAAGGGCAGGATCTACTACGTATGCGCTGATTTTTCGGAGTACGTTTTCCGCACATTTGCATATGATCCCGTCCGGAACAGTTGGACCAGGCCCAACAGAAACATTGGTACTATTGACTGCACCACTGCCTGGAACGGGATGATATTATACTTTTCAGATTCAAATCCAAGGCGGCTCACGTATTACGACGGAAATGATATCGTAAAACAGACAGATATGGTCATAGAATATGACAAAAGCGTACCGGAAGACGACATTTGGGTATTGTCCGGCAATATCAGCGCGAACGAAAAATGTGACGTGTACTATGACGGCAGGAACTTCCTGCTGTTCAGGACCGATGGCAATATCGGCGTGACTGCGGTCTATGATGTGGATCCCTTTGCCGGGATCGGACGATATATCGGCAAAATGAAGTTTTCGTACACCAGGGGAGTCACCATAACTCATGAGGAAACCCCGGATGGAAACGTGATCTATATCATGGGGTTTGACAGGTATGATGAGGAATCCGGGTTTTTCATGGAGAAGTTCAGTGTAAACAAACCCGGACTGATCGACAGCGAGATACTGTTTGCGGGAGGTAATCCTTTTTCCGCAGACGGAAACGCAAAAGACGGGATCTATAACGGATTCAATATATGGAAGGGCTGCGGCCTGAAGAACGGCATCATTATGAGCGGCCCGACTCTTGTGAGTGATGCCATGGGTGCGTCTTCTTTATCCGGCGCATCTTCCGGTTCACTGAAACCATCCGGATACCTGCCTGATGAGAAGCACGTCGCTTCTGACAATTTCTTCCTGAGCTTTGATCATCCGGAAAAGGGCTTTGTCCCCATGTCACGGAAGATCGCCGAGCCTTCGGTTTATTACGCTGTCCCGGCAGCCCTGGACGGGAAGGTATATTTCTACGGCTTTACGAAGGACGGATTCGTCATGAGCTATAAGCATGAAACGGAAACATATGAGCATTATGGCGAAATGATCATCCCGGGAAGCGATCCCCGGAATGATACGGACCGGTCGGTGAAGGTGAAAAAGCTTTCGTTTATTCCTGCTAAGGTCACTCTGGGAGCGGGCAATGTCCCGGATACCATACCTGTGAGCGCCGTATTTGCGGATCCCTCCGTGACCGCAGATATCTTCTTTGAGAGCTCGAACCCTGAGATCTTAAGGGTGAAACCCGGTGTGAAGGATAAAGGCTGCGTCGTATGGCCGGTGCGGCAGGGAACGGCCACTGTCACCGCTTACTGCGGCGATAAGACAGCGAAATGCACGGTGACCACAGAGGGCAGATTCCGAAAGGATCCTGATACGCTGTCCTTGAATAAAGCAAATGTTTCGTTGAAGACGGGGGAGACGGATGTGCTCATCCTGAGGTCCTTAAAAGGAGAACAGCCATATCTTACGGGCAGGGAGAAGATCAAATGGAAGAGCGGAGATACAAAGGTGGCAGCCGTGAAGAACGGCGTGGTCACCGCAAAAAAGGCAGGAGAGACCGAGATCACCGCAACGTGGAGCCTGGGCAGGGATGTGAGGAACTATACCTGTAAGGTCAGTGTCACGGACATTGTGCTTCCGAAGGAAAACAAAAACGGAGACCGGGATGTGAAACTGTCTTTAAGTTCAAACAAGCTGAAGGCAAATGCGGGAGATCCCTTTTTGGTCACGGCAAAGCTCAAGGGAAGCGGTTCGGCTGACAGGAAAGTGAAGTTCACATCTTCAAACCCGGACATCCTGACAATAGGCCCTGACGGAGCGGACGCTCTTTTTGCGAAACCTGTGGCAAACGGAAACGGCGCTGAGGTGAATATGCCGGTAATTCCGGTTGCTCCGGGAACGGCGTACGTGATAGTGGAGAGCGCCCCCGAAGGGGCGGGTGAATCCGGGACAAACCGCGTTCTGTGCAAAGTCACGGTCTCTGCACCTCTGAAAAAGATCGGCATTGTGTTTGATACCTGGGATTATATCACCGACTCCGATCAGGAATGTCCCGTCCTCGTGATGAAACCCGGTGAAGTGACTACCATCAGCTATTTTACGGATCCCGATAAATGTACCGATCTTGCAAATGTAAAGTGGTCTGCCCGCGGAGGCACCGCAACCGTGAAATGCGGCGTCGTCACGGCGAAAAAGGTTAAATTGGACAAGGAAGGGAAACCTGTCCCCACGGTGGTCACCCTTAAGATAGGAAAGACGAAAAAAGACTTCCTGGTGGTGGTGCGCTGAAACGGGACATTAATGCATTTCCCCCGGCCCATCGGCGGGGATTGAAAGGATCCGCATGGAAAGCAGGAGCATATTTGAAAAAGGGAAAACCGTTATATTTAAAAGCCTCGGTTCAAAGATCTTTGTTTTGACCGTTGTTTTCGGCCTGATAGTGGGGACAAGCGCCATCACTATCGGATACGGGATGTATTCACGCTCCGTGGACCTGTTTTATGCGGATAAAGCCATGCGCACGGCGGAAACAGTGGCTACTCTGATAGATAAAGATGATGCGGTCGTTACAAGGAATGATGTCCTTTCGCTCTATAATGAATACGCCGACAGGCTGGTCGGACCGGATGAAGAATCGATCCATGACACTATCATGGAGCTCAGGGAAAAAGGAAAAAGCCTCCTTTACGGCGAGCACAGGGAAAACTTCCGTAACATCGAGAAAATGATCCATAAGATAATGGACAGTACCGAGGCGGATGACTATATATACTACATGACTTATGATGACGACAGGGACTGGATGATCTTTATCATAGATGTTGTCGATGAGATCGACAGCGAGAACATGTACAGTAATGAGGATTTCTTTCCACCGTGCACAGCATGGAAAGTGGAGGATGATATTAAAGAGCTTCTCACTGATCCGACAAAAGAAGCCTATACGGTCTATTCAACCGGAAGCGGGATGGTGGTATCAAAGGCGTGTCCGGTTTATGATGAGAACGGAGAGAATATCGGGTATATCGGAGTGGATATAATGCTCAAGGATGTGCTGACGACAAAGCGCACATTTCTGCTGCGGTATTGCCTGGCCATCGGAAGTATTGTCATTATACTTTCCCTCGTTCTTCTGCTGATATTGTCCCGTTCCATTGTGCGTCCTATCGAAAGGCTTGAAGACGGATGTCAGCAGTTTATCAACCGCCTGGGGACGGAACTGACAGAGGCGCCCCATTACTTCGCAGATCTTAAGCTGCATACGGGAGACGAGATCGAGAAGCTGTGGATGATGCTTGGGGATCTGGAGATCAATGTCGCGATATCCATGCGCCGGATCAAGGCGATGACAACAGAAAAGGAAAGAGTCAAGGCGGAGCTTTCCGTGGCAAATCAGATACAGTCGTCGATGCTCCCCAGCACGTTCCCGGCATATCCGGACAGGAATGAATTCGATTTGTACGCTGAGATGGTGCCTGCCAGGGAGGTGGGGGGCGATCTGTATGATCATTTTCTTATTGACGACGATCATCTGGCGCTGGTGATCGCTGATGTTTCCGGAAAGGGGATTTCTGCCGCCCTCTTTATGGTGATGACTAAACAGCTTCTGAAAAGCCGGGCGCTGATAGACGGGGCGGATCCGGTAAAGATCGTCACGGATGTCAATTCCCTTCTTATGGAGGAAAACAAGGCTCATCTGTTCGTGACCGTATTCCTCGGCATCCTTACCATTTCCGACGGATGCTTTGTCTACGTAAATGCGGGCCATGAATATCCGGCAATACGAAAAAAAGACGGAGAGTTCACGGTGGAAAAGGATATCCACTGTGCGCCGGTGGCAGTCAGAAAAAATACGGTGTTTAAGCCGAATAAGCTGGTCCTTGAGCCGGGGGATACTCTGTATCTGTATACGGACGGCATCACGGAAGCAAGGGATAAGGATGATAAAATGCTCGGTAAGGAAGGGATGCTTTCGGCCCTGAACGAGGATCCGGGCGCCGACCCGAGGGATATTGTCCGCAGAATGAAAAACAGGGTAAATGAATTCGAAAGCGGAGTTGAACCCTTTGATGACTGCACCATGCTTTGCTTTAAATATAATGGCAGTTGATCTTAAGCCCGGCGAAAACAAATTCCGATGTGATCGTAAAAAAGGCATTTCCGCGTTATGCCGACGGTGTCATAGTTTTTATTGCAGGGATGGCCAATGGCCAGTATAATGATCAATTGGGGCGTGGGAACAGTCTTAGCCCCTGTGTTTTGAGTGGAAGTCCGGAAACGGCGGGCCCGTATGGGGCGCTGTGCTGATTCGGGCCTTTAAGGAGCTATAAGGAAAGCGAGGGGAGGAAGGAAAATGAAGACCGGTATCAGAAAACTTACGGCGTTTGTTTTGGCATTTGTTCTGGTGCTTACCTGTGTGCCTGCCGGCAGGGCGATGGCATATGACGGCGGTGGCGCCGGGGCGCAGGGCGTTCAGACTGTGGCTGAAGATACACAGAGTGAAGCAGATGCGCAGAATCCGGAAGAATTGCGGGAAGATGAATCCGGAATTCCCGGGGATACCGATCCGGGTCTTATACCCGCTGGTGAAGGTACGGGGCTTACTCTGGACGGAAACGGTGGGAAGGTGAACACCGGAAAAAAAGATAAGGACGGCAACCCTATCTATCAGGATGTATATACATTGGATGAACCAAAACAATACCTCTTTACCTACACTCCGACGAACGATGAATTGTGGTTTACAGGCTGGTATGCTGAAGAGGGATGCAGCACAAGGCTTTCATCGGATTCTTTATATTATCTTAATGTAATGCCGGCTCCGGGAACCACTATCTATGCCGGCTGGGAGGCTCCCGCCCAGCTGAACGGTCACGGCGGCCAGGTGAAGGGCAGCGACGGGAAATACAGCGATACCTGCTACATTGGAAAAGATGAATATAATCTTTCGAAATACGATCCGAAAAAAGACGGTAATTGTTTTGTGGGGTGGTATAAAGAAGAAACGTTGAGCACTATGCTTTCTTTTAGTGAGACATTACCTGATACCCTGAAAAACCCTGCTGAATCAGGCTCTGTCCTCTATGCCAAATGGGAAACGGCGCTGAAACTCAACGGCAACGGCGGACAGGTGAAAAACAGCGATGGCGACTATGTCGACTCCTGCTATAATACGAGGAAAGACACTAACCTCAGTTCATATGCCCCGAAAAAGCCCGGCAGTTCCTTTACCGGCTGGTATTCCAGCGCTGACTGTAAAGATGGGGAACGTCTTTCAAGTTCATATTCGATAAGTACGTTAGCAACTTATCCTGAACCCGGCACGGAGATCTATGCCGGATGGCAGGCGGCCGTCAAGCTGGACGGCAATGGGGGACAGGTAAAAGGTCCCGATGGTGAATATTACGACTGCTGTTATCAGGAAGAATACTCCTATGACCTTACAGGTTACAGACCGGTGTGGAAAGACCACTGGTTTAACGGCTGGTATGCCGAGCCTGAGTGCAAGACCAGGCTTACTGCCGATTACAATGACTCTTATCTCGTCAACCCGCCTGTTCCCGGCACTACATTGTACGCCGGCTGGCTTACAGCCTGCAAGGTGGACGGAAACGGCGGGCAGGTGTGGGATACCGAGAGCAAATCTTATGTGGACAGCCTCTTCATTCAGGATGACAATAAATCCTCCCTCCAGTTCGATATATATCTCCCTGTGCGTGATAACTGGTATTTCAACGGCTGGTATGCGGACAGTGATTGTACCCAGAAGCTGAACTCGAAAAATCTGTACACTCTGGATTCGGCGCCTCAGGCCGGAACCACCGTATATGCAGGCTGGACTCAGGAATTACGGACCGTGACCTTTAAACTGGGTGAGACAGCGGTCTATAACGGTACATTATCAAAATACACTGATGTCAGTGAATTTGAGATAACAGTGCCCAGTAAAGTGGCGCTTTCCGGTGATTATGCCCCGCCTGCAAATAACAGTTCCGTTTACAAATTCAATGATCTTCATTACGTCCTGAAAGGCTGGTCGGAGACCGAGGGCGGCGAACTGATCCAGGAGATCGATGAATATATCCCTGCAAAGGATACTGTTCTCTATGCCATATACAGTTTCGAAAAGCATGTGCTCACATTCCATGCCGGTGATGACGGAAATGGTTATTACAAGGAAAACAGCCAGAAGAAGCAGGTCAAACAGGAAGTTATCAATTACAATTATAAGCAGTTGAGCAACAAATCGAGAAATAGTTTTATTCCTTTCAATTCCGATGCGAAAAAAGTCTTTTTAGACTGGTATACGGATGAAGATACGAAAACCCGCGTGACGAAATACAAAAACTCCAGCTGTACCACGGAATGGGATGGCAGCAGCGATTATTATTATATCAAGTTGGATAAGGATTCCGACCTGGACCTTTATGCCGGCTGGGATGCGAGCAATAAAGTTCTGACCCTGGATCCCGGAGATGATGCTTATTTCAGTGATTTATATACCGATTACGAAAAAAAGGCTGCCAGGGCCTTTGGCGTTCCTTCCGGCGGAAAAATAGACGAACGTCCGTACAATCCTAAACATGAGGATAAGCATAAGAAGTTTACAGGATGGTATTCGGAAAAAACCGGTGGGGAACTCATGGCCGGTGTGACAGTCACTTCTGATTATACTCAGGTAAGCATAGAGAGCCTTACTGCCGATACCACCTGGTATGCCCATTGGGAGGATGCCTTTAAGGTCGTCACCTTCGATGCAGACGGAGGCAGTTACAGGTATTATGACAGTGATCTGGGGGAATATGTGGATAACGCCGACATGATCCCTTTCAGCACCGATGAAGACGGCAAACTGGAGAAAAAACCGAATGATGATTCCGTGAGCGCCAGCGAGGATCAGGTATTCGAGGGCTGGTATGACGGGAACACAAAGATAGAAAACTTCAGCAGTCATGTTTTCACAAAAGATACGACCCTTAAGGCCAAATACGTGAAAAGCTACAAGGTCACCTTTGACGCCAAGGGCGGGAATTACAGATATTACGACAGCAAGCAGGACAAGGACGTGGACGATGCGGACATGGTATCTTTCCGTACCGGAGCCGACAGGAAACTTGACAACTACCCGTATGATCCCGATATCGATAATGACAATCTGATCTTTGACGCGTGGTATATAGGAACCACAAGGATTAAAAGCATTTCCGATCATGAATTTACCGCGGACACCACCGTGACTGCGGGATATAAGCCCTGCCACAAGGTGACCTTAAGCTATAACGGAGGTTACTACAGGAAATACGGGGACGGACATTATGTGGATCAATTTGAGCCCTATGCCAAGAAGGTTGCTGACGGAGAGAACGTATACAGTGTGGAAACGCCCCGTTACGAGGAGAATGCGAAGACCTTCGGAGGCTGGTACCTGATATCGGACACGGAGCATAAAGATAATCTGAGCAGTAATGACAGCGGCTCCTATGTGGACTATGTCCCCAAAGGTGATGTGACCCTGACGGTCTGGTGGCTTGACAGTTGCACAGTGACCTTCGATGCCGTGACAGGGTATATTCCCCAGCCCGGAACTCAGGATAGCAGATTTCAGACATTCAAGGCCGTTGAGGGAACTGTTTTCAAGAGCAATAAGAACGCAGCCGTCCCGGAAGATCCCGAGATCGCAGATCCTGATTATGTGTTCGGCTCCTGGTGCACGGATCCTGCCAGGCCGGACGAGACAGAGGTGAGCAAGGACGATATCCTTGAAATGAAAATCACGGAGGACGTGACGTTCTACGCTAATTACAAGCCCTGCTGGACTGTCACCTTCGACCCGAAGGAGGGAAGTTTTGTATCCGAAAAGCCTGATCATGAGGGAAAATACAGTGTGAAGATAGCGAGAGGGGAACCCGTATGCGCAAAGGTTCCCGCCGTAGAGCATGATGACGGCCATACCGCACTGAGAGGCTGGTTTACCGATGAAGACTGCACCGGGGAGCCTGTCGACCTTTATGAATATGAGATCACAAAGAGCCAGACGATCTATGCGGGCTGGGCACCCTGCTATGTGCTTACCTTCCACTCGAATCATCCGGGTGTGACCTTTGCCAACGGGACAGATACCCAGGCGGTCAAGGTGGTGAAAGGGGAACCTTTCAGATACGGTGAGACTTCCGGAAAGAAAAAATCCGACAGGGATGTCATTTATGGCGTTCCTGAGCTCGTCCTGCCTGATGGGACCTATCAGCTTTCCGGCTGGTATGCGAATGCGGATCTTTCGGGAGACAGATACGATTTCGAAAGCAGCAGCCATTATGTGACCCATGACGGAAGAAGGGACTACCACCATTATATGTATGGCTTTGTTCCCACGGGGGACATGGATTTCTACGCAAGGTGCACGGAGGAGACCGTTCAGGTGACCTTCGACGCCAACGGAAAGAAGTTCAGCGAGACTTCCACGGAATATCATTACGGAAAGCCTTATCCTTCCAGGAAGAGCGACGACCGCTCGAAGTGGATCGTCACTGTCCCCAAAGGGATCGAATTCGGGGATATCGGCACCCCCACAAGCTTTGATGATTCAACAGTAAACAACGAGTCCTATTCCTGGGCGTATGAGGAGAAGGAGTGCAAAAACAGCGTGTACGATTCCTACATTGTGGAAGCTGATAAGACCGTGTACTGCAAATGGACCAAGACCGGAGGCGGCGGAGGCGGCGGAGGCGGTGAAAGCCTCGAGGTGACTCTCCACGCCGGAGAAGGATACTTCTATTCGGATAAGAAAAGGAAAACCGTGACGGAGAGCTATACTCCCGGTTCCGGGGATTGGGTGAGTACCGATATCCCGAATATCGATGATGACGTGAGATCATTTGCCCTGTGGTATTATGACGAAGCCCTGACAAAGCCATATCCTGCCGAATACCAGCTTTTCTACTATGACTGGGGCAAATATTATTACAAGGTCATATTCCCGGAAAGGGTGGATGACCTTTACGCCGGATATGATAGGGGCTATATTGTGACGCTCAGTGCCAACGGCGGATACTTTGACAACGACTTTGACCGCATGAAGGATCCCGATGTGAAGATGAGGGAGACCACCGGGCTCAGGGTAAAGACTTATCCCGGACAGTCCATTATCATTTCCGATCAGACGAAGAGAGTGAGGCGTGACGGAAACAGGATCTTCGGCGGCTGGTACCTGGACAGGAAATGCACTGAGAAGGCCGCGGTCTATGCCCTTGACGGTCAGGCAGAGCTTTTCAGGCCTACGGAAAATACAACGCTTTACGCCAGGTGGATAGATTATGAAAAGCCCGATTCCATAACAGCATCGGTCGTCGGAAAGACTGAGCTGAAGATCGGGGAGAGCACGGAATTAAAGGCCGTTATCTCACCAGCGATGCAGGTGACGACTGCCCACTGGTTCATTTCCTCAAACAGCCCCGACAACAGGAACAATCCCCGTAACGATTATCCTGCAAGGCTTGATACAGACGGGAAACTGATCGGGATAGCTGCGGGAACCTGTACGGTCTATTGCATGGTGAACGGCGTTCGGTCGGAAAATGTGAAGGTCACGGTCAGCGCGGATACGGTGGATTCATCCATCACTATTACGGACAAGGACGGGAAGCCTTTCCCTGACCCCGTGGAGCTGTTCACCGGAGATGGATTTGTGATAAAGAGCGTGATCAAGCCCGCCGCCGCCGCGGATAACCTTGCCGGCGCAGTGATCTGGAAGACCACCGATGCGGGGATAGCTCAGGTGACCGCTGCCGGGGACGGAAGGAACGCTAATGTCATAGCCGGCGAATCCGAGGGTACTGCGGTCATCTCCGCCACGCTCGGAAAGAATACCGTGACTGTGAACGTGAAGGTCACGAACCCGGTGAAATTTAACAAGAGCAAGGCAACCGTTACGGCGAAGACAGGAGCGCAGGTGGCTGTCGATGCCACAGTTCTGGGGAACATTGCTGACGCGGATATCTCTGTCGGCGTATACACTTCTGCTGACGGAACAGAACTCTCCGACCTTGCCACGGCGGTAAAGGGTGCGTCCACTGCTTCAGGAGACAGGAAGGTGGTTCCGGTCACGGTCACACTGACGGAAAAGTGTATGGAGATCATCGATCCCCGGACAGTCCGGGTCATCGTGACCGTGAAACTGAACGGAAAGGATTACAGGGCCGTGTGCGCTCTCACTATTAACGGCCAGGCGGCCACCGGGAAAATCACCGCAAACATCCCTTCGGGATCTGTGGTGCCCTTCGGGACTAAGATCCTGCTGAATTGCGAGACCGCAGGGACGGAGATCTACTACGCATTTAATGAAAAGCTTCCCGTGGTCGATGACAGCGGGAAGCCCGGCGAGGGTACTTTCCGTTACAGCGATGCCATTGTGATCAGGGAGACTGTCACCATCAACGCCATTGCAGTAAGGGACCGCTGGAAGAGCAGTTCCGCAGCCTTTATTTACAAGGTGGAGGACTGGGGAGACGCCGGGAGCTACAGGGAAGCTTTTGGAAATAAGCTTTCCAACGTTCCGGATGACGTGTGGTACGGTATCGGAGGAAAGGTATACAGGGGCCCGGGTCAGACCGACTTTGAGGTCACCTATACCGGTAATAAGATCAACTTTAACGACAAGGCGGAAGTGTTCGCCGGGACCACGAAGCTTATGGAAAACAGGGATTACACCCTGGCCTTTAAGAACAACGTGGCCGCGGCTGATGCGGATTCTGCCAAAGCGCCTGCATTAACGATTAAGGGAAAGGGCAATTATTCAAATAATGTTGTGTTTACCTTTAAAATAGCAAAGGCGCCCATGGCACAGGCCGAGCTCGTTTCTGATGAAGTAACGACCATTCCTGCAGGCGCTGATCTCGGAAGCCTGAAACCCAAGGTGGAATTCAACGGAAAGAAACTCGCCCTGAAAAAGGATTACGTTCTCAGATTCTACGAGGGAACGCTCAGCGACAACAGGCTGATCTCCGGCACCATTGCGGAGGCAGGGAAAACTTATACTGCGCTGGTAACAGCTTCAGAAACAGGGAACTTCAACGGGGACGGAGAGGCCTTCGGCGTAGTCGCAGTGGATCCCGGTGATCCGAACACGGTACAGCTGGGAGCCGCAAAGGTGACAGACGTGAACGGCAAGCCCCTTAAGCTTCCATACTATGACAACGCCGGCGAGTCTGAAAAGGCTTATTATGATCCCGACAAGTCCCTGAATCTGGAGAAGGTCTTTGACAACGGGGATGGAAAGAGCCCTCTCGCTTATGTGGTCGTAAACGGTAATCCCCTGGACTACGGGAAAGATTTCACCGTGGAGGCCATAGGGGACTGCACGAATTCCGGAAAGCGGAAGCTGAAGGTCATCGGCTCAGGGTATAAGGTCGGGGGCAGGAGCGTCTACGGGACTAAGACCGTGAATTACGATATCACCGGCCTCCCCATCAACAAGGTGAAGGTTGCCGGCCTTTACACCTCCATCGGTTACACCGGAGGCGTGGTCACATTGACAGACCTGTTCAATCCTTTGGATAAGGCAGTTACTGCTAACGGCTGGAAGGCAGTGACTCTCTATACAGCAGTGAACGGAAGCAGCACGGTGCTTGTGGAGGGAAAGGATTATACTGTAGACAGCACGAATTACGGCACCACCGGCAAGTTTACCCTGACCTTCGCGGGAACGGGAGCGTATTACGGGAAACTCAATAAGAAAATAAACGTTAAGCCTTACAACCTGAATGACGCAAAGAAGGATCAGAAATCCAAAGTGGAAATTCAGTTCCTCGAAGGCCATCCCGTGTTCTGCAAGGCCGGCGCCAGGCCAAAGGTGGCGGTCACGGTGAACGGGCATATCCTGAAGGAAGGCGTTGATTTCACGGTATCTTACAAGAACAACACCAAGGTTGTAACGGACTATAATGCGCTTAAGACCGGCGCACGCCCTGCTGCCGTGATCAAGGGCAGGGGCAATTATTCGGGGAGCAACGCAAACGGCTTTTTCAATATCAAAAAGGCCGACGTCGTTGGCAGCGTGACCCCTGTGGTGCCGGACGTGGCCCGGAATTCAAAGGGAAAGAGCGGGTACTTCCTGCCGGCACCGAAACTCATGGACGGCGGCAAGGCGGTATCTCTTGGCAACAATAAAGACCTGGATGCCCTTGAAGCCGGTGCGGTCTGTTACTGCTACGCAGAGGACACTACCCTTACCGACGGAACGGAGAAGAGCGCAGGGGAAACTGTATCCCCCGATGACAGCATACCCGACGGCACGATGATAGAGGTCCGGGTAAACGTCAGCATTTCCGGCGATAAGAGTCCTTATTATATCGATGGCGGGGAAAAGACTGCCGAGCTCAAAGGTTATTACAGGTTCGTTGGGACTGACATGGATATCGGCAAGGGAACCGCGAAGATAAAGAAGGGCGTCACCTATTCCTTCAATAACGGAAACGAAGTGATCCCTGTGAAGACGGAAGACATCGAACTCACCCTCAAGGTGAAGGGGGAAAAGAAGACCCTAAGCGGGGATGATTTCGAGATCATGTCCATCACCGACAACAGATTCCTTGGAACTGCCAGGGTTACATTGAGGGGCAAGGGATCCTACGGCGGCACTAAGGTCTTTACCTTCAGGATAGGCTCGAAGAACCTGAAGTAAGGGGTGTAGAATAGCAAATCCATACCTGGCCTGCAGGTGTTGGGAGAAATCCCGATACTTGCAGGCTTTTTTCGTTATTGGAGAAAAAACTTGACAAGCTAACGATTTATAGCTACAATGTGGCTAACTTACGTTAGCGCAGATTTGGAGGATATCATGTCAACAAAGCAAAGAATACTGGATGAAGCATTAACGCTGTTTGCTGAGAAAGGGTATGACGGAACCGGCGTGGATCTGATTGCTGAACGTGTCGGCATCAAGGGTCCTTCCCTCTATAAGCACTATAAGGGAAAGGAAGAAATCCTAAACGCCTTGATTGACGCAGCAGAGGAACGGTATGAAGAAATGTTTGGGTCTGAGAAAAATATCGGAAAGATACCGCAGAGCCGAGAAGAGTTTATAAAGGTGACGATGGAAAGGATTTCATTCACAATGAGGGATCCCATAATCCGCAAGACGCGGATGCTCCTTGTCCAGGAACAGTTCAGAAATGAAAGGATTTCCGAGGTTACGACCAGGCATCAACTGGATGGAATACAAAGGATGTTTGCAAAGATCATCAAAGGTATGATGGATGAGGGTATCGTTAAAAATGATGATCCGGAACTGCTTGCGGTAGAACTTACCGCGCCTGCAGTTCTGCAGATTGCAAGATCAGACAGGCAGCCGCAGTGTGAGGAAGAATGCATGGAATACATCGAAAAGCATTTGCGGCATTTTTGTAAGGAATACATGAGAGAGGATTGATCGTATGGATGATAATAATGAAGGCTTTATTGTACGCAGATTATCACAAAATGAGATTCCTGCGGCATTAGAGCTTGCCTGGATAGTATTTTCAGAATATGAATCACCGGATTATGCGCCGGAGGGAACGGAAGAGTTCCGCAAGTGCCTTCGCGATGAAGAATATCTGGTGGGAATAGAGTATTATGGAACATTTGACGGTAAGAAGCTGATTGGAATAATCGGCATCAGGGCAGATAAGAATCATATCTGCTTCTTCTTTGTTGATGGGAGTTATCACAGGAAGGGTGTTGGAACCGGAATGTTCCGTTATCTGTTGAAAGATTATTCCGGCAAGACAATTACACTAAATTCTTCACCATATGGTGTGCCGTTCTATAAGGCGGTCGGTTTCGTGCCTACTGACGAAGAAAAGACAGTCAATGGAATACGTTTTACACCGATGGAATATAGGGCAGAAGGGAGGCCTTGATTATGAATGAATACATTGCATATTGCGGGTTGGACTGTGAGGCCTGCGAAGCTCGTCTGGCTACGGTTAATAACGACAATGAACTGCGGATAAAGGTATCGAAAGAATGGTCAGAGCTTAATGGAGTGGAGATCACGCCAG
>JAEELB010000075.1 GCA_016288705.1 Lachnospiraceae bacterium
AATCGCATCGACCAAGAAATAATTCCGACGCTACATCGACCTTCTCAGCAAAAATGCCGCAGCCCCTTTATTAGCAAGAGGTAGCGGCGTTTTCGTTCATAAAAACTGTTAAAGACGGGATAATACCTTATTACGGGGATATAATTCAAGAAGCTCAGAAGCGTCCCGGCGCCCAGCGCAAGTCCCAGCATCATCATGAAGAAAAAGTAAATGATAAAGGTCGTGACAGTGACGATGACGCAATCGAGAAACTTGGCCAGAAGAAGCCTGAACCTGGACACGCCGTGACCTATGAGGCACTGCATGGAGTTGGACGAGAATTCATCCGCATACACGCTCAGGTATATGGAGATTCCCAGGATCAGCCCCACGATCTTCATAGTTCCCGCCTGTCCGGTCACAAAAGTATACCCGTTCCATACGTCCATTCTGCAGCTGATCCCCCGGACCAGGGACAGGACGAGACACACCAGCAGCACTATGCGATAGGTGGGTTTTCTGAATATCCTAATAATGTCCGCAATGACAAGGTCCTTCAAAACTCAAACTCCTTTCTGTTAAAGAAGACGATGGTGACCGCGACGGAAGCGAGTATGTACAAGAACACCGGAATGAGCTGCAGTCCCGGTGCCCTGCTGCCGTCCCTCACCCCGAAAATGATAGCGGGGACGCGAGGATTGTGATATAATCTTTCTTTCGAAAGGAAACCCGGAGCGATGATTCGCAAAGGGCGCTTCAGAGGTATCAGAACATGAAAAAGGAAAGAGTATTTATCTTCTTTGCCGCCATTGCAGTCCTTATTGTCATAATGCAGGCAGGCAGACCCCACTTTTTTCCGAAACGCAGCTCCATCAGCCTGAATTCCGGAAACAGCATCGATCATGTGGAGACAGATAAGGGGACAGTGGTAATAAGCCGGAGAAAGCTTGTCTTTGCCACTCCCGAAGGGGAGCTTATCCGTATAAGAAACGCATCCGACGACGGGACCGACAGCGAGCCCAGGATCCTGGATACGGACGGGGAGACCGTTTACGCCGTAGTTCTGGACGTTTTCCCGGACATCGACTATAAGAGCGCCGAAAAGATAGTCAGATACAACTTTGAAGGAAAGCGTCTGGGGGAGATATACTGCGAGGAGTACAACCGGGAAGACCGGGGAAACATCAACTCCATCAAGGATATCTCTACGGACGGCGACAAAGTATATCTTACTTGCATAGAAAAGGGGATCGTCTCACTGCTCCGGGTCTCCGCCTCGCTGGATGAAAACCAGGTGCCCGAAACGCTGGTCACCTTCACCCCTCCCGAACACATCCGGTCCGCCGACTATATTGCGGATGAGGATGTCCTGGAGCTGTATAACGTGTATAACGAAACCTACCGTTACGATATACAGAGCGGCACCTTAAGCTTTCACCCCGAGATCAGCGGGAAGAAGCCGGAAGCGCGGAAAGCCGACCTCAGGCTGTCCGTGAGCAGGCGGCAGGAGATCATCGATATCCTCTATTACGCCTCGCTGGTGGTCCTGCTGGGGGCGGCGGTTTTATTTATCGTACATCTGGGCAGATCCGGGCTCCTCATGTCCTACAGGATATTCTTAGTCTTCGGGCTGATCTTCATTTACGCGACGGGATTCTATACGGAAAAGGAAGTCGGAGACTATGAAGACAACTTCCGGGAAATAGTCGAATACACGTCCAATTCCATGACAGTGGGCGTGGATTTCTTTCTGAAGGATTTCCTGGAGAACAATACATACAGCGGTCCCGAAGATCTCAAAAATGAAGAAGTGAGAACGCTTATCGACAGGGTCAGTTATTACGTGGATGACGTATGCAGCGCTGTAGGCTCCAACATCAGCATGTACGCCCAGGTTTATCTTTTGGGGGCCGACGGGAAAGCCTTTCTTATATCGGATTCCTTTGACGAGTTCACTGTGGGAACGGAGTACGGGGATGTAACGGGGATTGCGTTGCCCCCGGGAGGTTATGACCGGCCGGAGTTTTATCAAACTGTGAAAGCAGAGGAAGCAGACGGGGTCTATCTGTCCTCCAGAAATAAGCTTCTCGATGCTGACGGAAAGCTGATAGGTTTTCTTGAACTGGGGAGCGAATACGGCAAACTCCGGTCGAGGCTGGTGCGGCGCACCATCGAGAACGCGCTGGAGATGCTGGCGTTCGTATTTTTCCTGTATATCCTTTTTGACGTGATCCACAAGTACAGGGATGAGATCCACAAATTCAGGATACTCAGAAAGACCGATCCCTTTGAAGCCAGGATCAGTCTGAGCAACACCTATGATTTTATCGTCTCATTTCTGGTGTATATCGATACCCTCATAATGGTCAAAGCGGTGGCCGAGATGGCGGGTACAGGGGTCATGGACATCGCCATCGCCTTTGCGATACCGCTCACCGCATACAGGATAGGATCGTCCCTGGGGTCTGCCATCACTTCCATCGTCATCGGCGCTTTCGGGGAGAAGAAGATGGGGATCATCTCGTCGGTGATCACCGTCTTAACCTTCATCGGAATGGCCTTTTCCGTGTCAATGAAAAACGTGTATGTCTTCGCCGCGTTAAAGTTTGTGGAAGGCATATTCCTGGAGAGCATCCTCTTCTCCATTGCCGAAGGCATCCCTTATGAGATAGAAGAGGAAAACAGCAGAAACAAAAAGATACTTGAAAGCCAGAGCGCATCATCGGCCGCTTCCATGATAGCCCTTATGACGGCAGGTATCATCAGCGAATACCTGAGTTATACCGCTCTTTACGCATTTTGCGGAATAATGACTGCAGTCCTGATCCCCATGTCGGTATGGATACTGAATAATGACGACGGGGAAGACGAGGGGATAAACACCTTAAAGGTATGGAGATTCTTCTTCAGGCCGAGGACTTTCTCATACATTATCATGGTAATATTAATGGTCTCCATGATGTACGGCTACACTGATTATATTTTCCCGCTGATAGCGGAGAATTCCGGAATGTCCGGGATCATGCTTTCCAGCATTGGCGTGCTGGTGGGCAGCATGGAATACTTCGGAGAGGGGATCCTCGGACTGTTTAAGGGGCAGACCCCTATCAGATCCGTGGTCACGGCGTTTACCGTCTGCGGAGCGGGACTGTTCCTGGTCCTGCTCAGGCCAACCGTCATCATAGCGATCATCACCCTTGTGATCACATGCGTCTTCATGCGCGTCATCGAGAATTACAAGATAATCTGCATGATCGATATAAATGACAGCGACGATATCGATAATAAGGACATTCAGGAAAACTATTATACTCTGGAGGACACCTTCAAGATCCTTCACGGCCCGGTTCTGGGAGCTCTGGCGTCTGTATCGGCAGGGCTGGCTTCGGCTTTTCTCGGGCTTTTGAGCATCGTCCTGCCGAGATCTTATTATCTTCTGAGAAAATTCATTTTTGGATCACGACCGCCTCGTAGGGACGGAGCTTCCCGGTAACCGGGGCCTGTCCGTCGTCGCTTCCGCGATAACTGCTGATGAGGATGTCTTCGTCTTTGATCTCTCCCATTCCCGCGGCGGAGGGATCATACGTCACGTCCTTCCCCGTAAAGTTGACGACTATGAGGAACCGGTTTTTTTGTCCCTGCCTGACAAAGCCGAATATTTCCTCGCTCTCATTGAACACTTCACTGTAGCTGCCTTCAACGAGTCCCGGATGCTTGAGCCTCAGTCCCGCAAGATCCCTGTACCAGGACAGCACGGAACCCGGGTCATTCATTTCGGCTTTGGCATTGACCGTTGTATAGTTCTCATTTACGGAAAGCCAGGGCGTCCCCTTCGTGAAGCCCGCGTTTTCACTTGAATCCCACTGCATGGGAGTCCTTGCATTATCCCTGCTGAAACGGTATACGCACTCCATGGCTTCATCCTCGGACAGGCCGTTATTTATGGCCATGTCGTACTGGCTGTAGGAATTCAGATCATTGTAATCATTTATGGAGGGCCACTTTACGTTGGTCATCCCAAGTTCCTCCCCCTGGTAAATGAAAGGGGTTCCCCTGAGGGTGAGGAGCACGGTCCCCATGGCCTTCCCGGCCAATACGGGATCTGCGTCGTCTCCGAAATAATGATCTATCGAACGGGGTTTGTCATGATTCTCAAAAAAGATCGGATACCAGCCATTATCCGCGGTTTCCTTCTGGCTTGCGGAAACAGCCTTCTTAAGGTCCGTAAGCTTCCAGTCCTTCGCCTTGCACCAGACCTCGGCCCCATCGAACTCAAGATTGATATGGCTGAATTCAAAGAGCATGTCAAATACGCCGTTTTCACCCACCCAGTTTTTGAGGTCCTCCGGCTTAATGCCGTTGGCTTCTCCCACGGTGAATACGTCCCGGCCCTTAGTCACCTCATCCTTAAACTCGTGAAGATAATCCAGGATGCCGTCCGTATTTGCGGTCATATCGTGGATGCTGACCATGCCGTCCGCATCATCGGGCTCCCCGTCCGAAAAATCCGCAGGTTTCTTTATGTAAGGGATGGCGTCCATGCGGAAGCCTCCCACCCCCTTGTCAAGCCAGAATTTCGCAATGTCGTAGAGCTCCTGTCTCACTTCCGGGTTCTCCCAGTTAAGGTCGGGCTGCGCCTCGGCAAAGGTGTGCAGATAGTACTGCTGACGCGATTCGCACCAGGTCCAGGCGGACCCGCCGAAGATACCCCGCCAGTTGTTGGGCGCGCTTCCGTCGGGCTTCGCGTCCCGCCAGATATACCAGTCGCTGTATTTATTATCTTTACTCCTTGATGATTCCCTGAACCATTCACACTGGTCCGAGGTGTGGTTGTAGACCAGGTCCATGACGATCTTCATGCCCTTTTTGTCCGCTTCGGAAATGAGGGCGTCCATATCCTCCATTGTCCCGTATCGCGGGTTTATGCTGCGGTAATCCTCCACATCATAACCGTTGTCCACCATGGGGGATTCATATACCGGGGTCAGCCAGACAGCTCCCACTCCCAGTTCCTTGAGATGATCCAGTTCTGAGCGGATGCCGTTCAGATCCCCGTACCCGTTTCCGTTGGTATCCCGGAAGCTGTTCACATATATCTCGTATGCGATGGTCTTCTGCCACCATTTGAGGGAGGAAGAGTCGGACATTACCCGGCCTTCGC
>JAEELB010000076.1 GCA_016288705.1 Lachnospiraceae bacterium
GATAATTCTCCGGACCCCACGGATGCGGTGATAGTCTACGGGATGGCTCCGAAGACCGCAAAGAGACTGGGCCTTTCGTTTTTATTTACCGCGTTCCTGATAGGAACCTATGTGGTGTACAGGTGCGGAGTGATCCCGCTGGTGATAGGGCTTGTGGGGGCGCTTGTGATCCTCGCCTATTCCGGCTTGAAGACGCCGATCTCCTATCTGCCGGTGGGGGAGATAGTTTCCGGTTTTGTGATGGGCGGACTGATCCCTCTGGCCGGGGTCTATATGCAGACAGGTGAATTGAACCCGTTTGTGCTTGTGCAGGCCCTGCCTGTCATCATCGGCATCGGTATGATAATGATGTCAAATAACGGCTGCGATATTGAAAGGGATATCCCCGCGGGACGAAAGACCCTTCCCTGCCTGCTGGGGAGACAACGCACGGACCGGCTGTACCGGGTCATGCTCGTGGTGTGGCTTCTTTCCCCGGTTCCCGTGTTTATTTCCGGGGGACTTTGGATTTCGGTCCTTATTTATTTTCTTGAGTCTCTGGTATTCCTGAATCACTTTTTCAGACAGTTCGGCATCCAGCTCGGCGCGGAAAAGCGGGGCATGGTCATGGCCGGCATAGGGAACCTGGTCATCATCTCCGGCCTTGCATACATCACGGCCATGCTGGTGGGGTGAAGCGGTGAGCGACAAAAACCGTAAGGAAAAATACGTTTTCGATGTGTTTCAGAACATAGCCGGCAGTTACGATTCCGCAAACGGGCGGATAAGCCTTGGCTTTCATTTGTATTGGAAAAAGACGGCGATACGCCGGATGTGCAGCGGTCTGCCGAAAGGGGCGCAGGTCCTGGACGTGGGCTGCGGAACCGGGGACATGCTCAGGCTCATGAACGGACAGCGGCCCGACCTGAAGCTTACGGGTGTGGATTTTTCTCCCAATATGCTGAAGGTTGCGAAGAAAAGGTGCGGCCACATCCCCGGCGTCAGGCTCAAAAAAGGGAATGCTCTTGACCTGCCCTTTATGGATGGGAGTTTCAGCGGGGTGAGCATTTCATTTGCGCTTCGGAATACGGCGGACTATTCCCTCGCGCTCAGGGAAGCGGCCCGGGTCTTAAAGCCCGGCGGGCGCCTTCTGGTGATCGATTCATTTGTTCCGGAGAGTCCCTTGATCCGGCCGTTTTACGGTTTTTATTTTTCCGTGATCATGCCGCTTGTCGGAGGAGGGTTCGTGAAGAGAAAGGAATACCGGTGGCTTACCGAGAGCACGAAGCGGTTCGTGAGCGTCGGCGGCCTTAAAGAGCTGATGAGGGCGGCAGGTTTTTCGGTTCGGAGCGAGCGGAAATTCCTCTTCGGAGCGTGCTCATATGTGCTGGGCGTGAAACGGGCGTGACATGACCGGCCCCCTGAATCCTTGAACGGCTCGCAAAAATAGTGTATCTTTCAACTTATCGGGAGGAAGAAAAATTGACGGATGAACAGTTGAAAAAACGGGAGCGGGATCTGTCCGAGATCCGCGACCTCATGATGAATTCCGTGGCGAGCGTTCCGGCTCACGGGGGAATGAAAAAGCTTTTGAGAGACGTGGCCGCGTCTCCGGGAAAGATGCTCCGCACACAGCTCATGCTGGCTGTGGCCGGTGACCGTTCAGGAGCGCATCGTGACGAATTGTTTTCCACGGCGGCGGCAATGGAACTGATTCACAATTCTTCCCTCATACTGGACGATATGATCGACGATTCGCCTTTGAGGAGAGGGAAGCTCTCCGTTCAGAAAAAGTATGGCAAACCCATCGCCCTCTGCAGCGGCGTGTACCAGCTGATCTCTGCTCTGAACTGGCTTTCCGGCAAGGGCTTCGGCGACTCCGTTACGGACCTGATGGATGCGGTCCAGGTCACCTGCGACGGGGAGATGCTGCAGCACGAGAACCGCGGGAATACGGAAATAACCGAAGAAATGTATTTTTCGGCTATCCGGGGAAAGACGGCGTACGTCTTTCAGATTGCATGCCGTATGGGCTGCAGGATTACCGGAAGAGAACCCGGGGAGAGGAAGGCTCTTGAGGAATTCGGCCTGAAGATCGGAACCATGTTCCAGCTGAGAGACGACCTTTTGGACTGGACCATGGAGGAGGCGGAACTCGGGAAGCCCGTAAATGAAGACTTTGCGGAAGGCGTTTACACACTGCCCGCAGTATATACGTTTTCCAGACCCGGCTACGGGGAACAGCTCCGCGACATAGCGGGGAAGATAATGATCCGGGGATCTGCCGGCGTAAGCAGGGGGAACGAGGGTCTCAGTGTTCCGTCCGGGAAGGACAAGATCCCGGAAGCCGGCGGGAGCGAAGATGCAGAGAGCCGGATCCGCAAGGAGGCGGTCCCTTTCCATGGCGCAACCTCGGGAGAGTCCGCGTTCACGCCGGAAGACCTTGCGGAAACCAGGCGCATCGTCAGAGAGGCCGGAGGAATAGACTATACGCTCTCTGTAATGAAAAAGCTGGGAGACCAGGCAAACGAACTGTTGGATCCCCTGCCTGAGGATCCGCGGATCGGGGAACTTCGTTCCGTAGTGAGTTTTCTCCTGAAGAAATAGGAAAGGCGGCCTGCAGCAGCGGAATGGAGAATTGTGAAGACAAATGAAGGTCACTTTCGGGAGAAAACAATATGATATCTGAGCGCTTCCTGTCAAAGGCTGTCCGCATGATGAACGGCCATTATCTTAATATGAGACCCTGGCAGGAAAAGCATCTGCCGGCACCGGACAAGAGCAGGAAATACATGCTTTATGTCCATATCCCTTTCTGTGAAAGCCTGTGTCCGTACTGCAGCTTCAACCGCTTTCCCTTTGAGGAAAAGAAGGCGAGAGAGTATTTCGGATCCCTCCGGAAGGAGATAGGAATGCTCGGGGATTCCGGCTATGATTTTGAAAGCATGTACATAGGCGGCGGAACCCCCACCATCCTGCCCGATGAACTGGCGGAGACCATACAGCTTTCCAAAAGCCTGTTTTCGATCCGGGAGGTGTCCGCCGAGACCAATCCCAACCATCTGAAGCCTGAATATCTCTCGCCTCTGAAAGGGCTTGTGGACCGCATGAGCGTTGGGGTTCAGTCTTTTGATGACGGACTGCTCCGGCGTATGTGCCGGTATGAAAAGTACGGCTGCGGGGAGGAGATCCATGAAAGGCTTCAGGCCTGCAGTAAAGAAGGAATATTTAAGACCCTGAACGCGGATATGATCTTTAATTATCCGACACAGACTGAAGACATGCTCCTCAGGGATCTGAACATGGTCAGGACTTCGGGCTGTTCCCAGGTGACGTTTTATCCGCTGATGGTCTCTCCCGCCGTGGAGAGGTCTTTGGTGAAGGCCCTCGGCTCCGTCGATCACGAAAGGGAGAAAGGGCTGTATGATATCATCTGCAGGGAGTTGACGGAGGGCGATCAGCCGGAGTTCGGTTTCGGTTCCGCCTGGACCTTCAACCGCAGCGACAACAGCATGATCGACGAATATGTTGTGGATTACGAGGAGTACGCGGCCGCAGGTTCCGGAGGGATGTCATTCCTGAACGGGAACTATCTGGTAAACACCTTCAGTCTCGAGCAATATGCGGAAAAGATCAGCCAGGGACGGACAAGCGTCTCCGGCTTTGTGAAGTTCCGGAAGCGGGATCATATGCGGTACCGCTTTATGATGCAGCTGTTCGGCATGAGACTCGACAAGCGGAGATGGAAGAGGGATTTCGGCTGCAGCGTTTTGGCCGGGCTTCCCGCGGAATATCTGTTCCTGAAGGCGGCAGGGGCTTTTGATCGCGATGATGACGACGAGATCACCCTCTCGCCCAAAGGAAGGTATCTCATGGTGGCCATGATGAGGCAGTTCTTCATCGGAGTGAATTCGGTCAGAGACAAGGCGAGAGAAGAAGCAGGCATAGATCTGTCAACGTAAACTGAGCGGCAACGGAAAGATCTCAGGGCACCCGGAAATGCAGTGGGGGGGATAGATCCGGTAACGTAAACTGTGCTGCAACGGAGGTCGGCATGGGCAAAAAACAGTCATCATACATACAGGCCATATGGGATGTGACCGAGGCGCTGCAGGATGAGGTGCAGATGGAGAAGGGCCTCTCGGTCTGCCTCGATATACTGACAAAGCATGCAGGGGCGGAAAACGGCCTGGTGTGGCTTATAAGTCAGGAGGACGGAAGGCTCCACAGCGTTGCCTGCGCGGGTGAAAGAGACCTTACGGGGATAAGCGTCGATCCTTCAAAGGGGATACTCGGACGCGCCTTTGGGAGCAGAGAGCCCGTGCAGATAGACGATGCAGGCACGGATCCCTCCTTTTCATCTTCGGAGGATCAGGAGGCCGGAGTGAGGATCCTGAACACCCTTATCGTGCCTCTCGTCACCAGGACGGGATGCTTTGGCTGCATGCAGCTGATCAACAGGGCGGATGGCCCTTTTTCCGATGACGACAGGGCCCTCGGCGTGAACATGGCGACGCTCATGGCCCTCGACCTCGAAGACAAGGGATATGTGATCCGTTACAGGAAACAAAAGAAACCCCTTATCGAGATGAAGGGAGTCATAAAGGAGTTTTACTCCGGCGACGAGGTGATCCGGGTACTCAAGGGAGTTGATCTCTGTGTCTACGAGCAGGAACTTCTGGTGATACTCGGTGAGAGCGGCTGCGGAAAGACCACCATGCTCAATATCCTCGGAGGGATGGACTCTCTTACGGAGGGGACGATGATCGTGGACGGAAAGGATTTCTCGCATCCCGGAGAGAAGGAGCTCACCGAATACCGCAGGGATTACATAGGGTTTGTGTTTCAGACCTACAACCTCATGCCGAACCTGACCGCTATCGACAATGTGGAACTCATTGCGGAGAACAGCAAGGAACCCATCTCCTCCGAGAAAGCCATAGAAATGGTGGGCCTTACGGAACGCAGGAACAACCGGCCCTCACAGCTTTCGGGAGGCCAGCAGCAGCGCGTCTCCATAGCGAGAGCGCTTGTAAAGAATCCTCTGCTGATCCTTGCGGACGAGCCCACGGCTGCTCTGGATTTTCAGACGGGACTCGAGGTGCTGGAGCTTTTTGAGGACATCGTCAGGCGTCAGAACAAAACCGTCGTGATGGTCACCCATAATGCGGAGATCGCAAAAATGGCAGACAGGGTGATAAAGGTCAGGGGCGGCAGGATCTCCAGCATACGCATAAACAGTTCTCCGGTGAAAGCTTCGGAGCTGTCATGGTGACCGGAAGAAGAGACGTGAGAATGAGGGACAGAAAAGCAGTGTCGATAATAAAGACCGGGACAGGAGCGGCCCATTGAAATCCATACAGTTCAAGGATGCCATATACACCATCCGGAACAGGTTTGTGTCATGGCTGTCCATTGTCGCCATAATGATGCTTGGCACAACAGGCATCCTGGGTATCCTTTACGCCGGATCCGCGCTCAGGGACGATGCCGTGGATTACCTGGAAAAACAGAATTACCGTGACTTTGATCTGGTCTCCTCCACCGGCGTGAGCTTCGACGACCTGGAACTTATTTGTACCGTTGAAGGAGTGAATGATGCGGAAGGCATAATTTATCTGGATGGGAGCCTGTCCTTCGAAGGACATTCCCAGAATCTCAAGCTTCTCTCTCCTACCGAACGGATCAATATCCCCGAGATAGTTTCGGGAAGACCGCCTTATTTTAAAAATGAATGCCTCATCTGCCGGGAGCTGGCAGAGCAGTTGTACATCATGGAAGGTGACAAGGTGAGAATAAAGACTCTGATCTACGATCAGAAGGATATTCTCGTCACCGAAGAGTACACTGTGACGGGCTTTGTGGCCAGTCCGGAATATGTTACAAAGGATCTGGATTATTACGCCCTTCTCCCGCACCATTCCTTTGACAGGAAAGTTCTGGGAAATGCTTTTACGGATGCGCTGGTGGATGCAGGGGTCTCTTCGGAGGTCGATCAGCTCTCGGATTCATATTACAGCATGGTGGAGCCCGTCGAGGAGAGACTCGTGAAACTATGTCCTGACCTTGTTGAGGCCGAAGATGACCGGATAAGACTTCTCCGCGAGGAGCTTTCACCGGAGGACAGACAGGAGTTTGATGAATCCGTTCCGAAGCCGCACTGGGAGGTCATGGGGAGGAGTGTCAGCGCTTCGTTTCTGGGGCTGAGCTCTTCATATCAGGTGCTCTCGTCCATAAGTTTCTGGTTTACTCCCCTCTTTGCCCTGATCGCCCTGATGGTCTGTTTCTCCACCATCACTGTCATAGTCGAAGAGCAGAGAGTTCAGATAGGTACTCTTAAAGCGCTGGGAATGAACGACGGTCAGGTGCGGGCGAAATACCTCGTCTTCGGGATCTCTGCCACTGTGGTGGGAGAGCTTCTGGGGATAGTGGGGGCCATCGGCATGGAAGTAGTCATCACCGGCTCTCTCAGGGGAAAATTCCTGTTCGGGGAAATGCCCGTATGCGTCGATCCGCTATTTACCCTGGGTATGTTACTTGCTACGACTCTTGTCTCCTCGTTTGCCGTGTATCATTCCTGCAATCACATGATCCGGTGCTCCGCGGTCGAACTGATGAACGGGAGCGACACCCGGAAGAAGGCGAAAAAACGCAGGAAGAACGCGAGCATGACCCGGGAGAAGTCCGCTGTGGGTCAGGGACAGACCGGGAGGAGTCCGGGAAAATACAGACCCAACAGGAGCGGCATCTATCTCAATCTGATCCTCAGGAATATAGGCGACGATCTGCTGAGGGTTTTGGTGTCAATAATAATCGTGCTTGAAAGTGTTATGATGATCGGAACCGGCATCACGATGCGGCAGGGGCTATCAAAAGCTCTGGACTCGCAGCTCCATGAGATATGGCAATATGACCTGCTGGTCCACGCTGATGCGGGAGAGGATACAAATGACCAGATAGAAAAGAAACTGAGCGAGCTGAACACCCCCTTTGTGTCTGTCCACGAGGAGAACTGCATAGCGAGCAAAGAGAACCCGTTCTATGAGACAGGCGTCCGTCTGTACGCCACGGACCCGGAGGATGACCTTTCCGCATCTTCATCGGCGGGCGGTTTCTCTTCCTTCTTCAGTCTGAAAGACAAGGATGGGAATCCCCTCCCTGTCCCGGAGTCCGGGGTGCTGATAACTGAGGAGATGCGGGAAAAAGACGGTTTTACCCCCGGCGGGGACATTACGATCCTCAATTCGGCGTTAAAGAAAGAGCAGCTCCGCGTGACGGGCGTGTTCATGAATCACATCGGAAAGGACGTTTTCATTTCCGCAAGCGAATACGAGAAAGCCTTCGGAGAAAAAGCCGGGAAGAACTGTTTCCTGGTGCAGCTGTCAGGGGCTGATGAGGAAAGAGTCTGTGAAGAACTGATGCTTCTGCCCGGAGTCAGGAGCATAGATCCCGCAAGTGAGGAGATAGACTCATATGAAATGGTCCTGCTCATGTTCAACCTTGTAGTGGCGATCATCATCTTTATGGTCATAATACTGGCTTTCATGGTACAGCTGAACCTCAGCAATATCCAGGTCAGCAGGAGGATGAACGACATACTTGTGATGCGGGTCAACGGGTTCTCGATGCCGCAGGTGCTGAGCTATCTGATCCTGGAGACCGTCATTACCACAGGGGCAGGCATTATCCTGGGAGTGGCGTTGGGCGTTCCTTTCGCCCGGTTCATGGTCGTAAAGGTCGAGGTCCAGCAGATCATGTTCGTGCGGACTCCCTTCGAATACGCCTGGGAGGTGGCAGCGGGTCTTTGCGCTCTGTTTTCACTGATGATAAATTCCATCGCGTTCAGAAAGATCGGGAAGGTAAGTCTGACCAGCATCGAGAAAGGATAATAACGGCGTAAAGCCGGACCGTACGTCTGTCAGGCCTGCCTTGTGTGCCTGTCTCCGTTTGTGTATAATGGAAATGTTAGGGCTTTTGGGGCTGTAGCCCGCGGGTTACGGCGGCTTACGAGAGGGGTGGGATGACGCCTTCAGGCAGTCATTCCGCTGTCATCTGTGGGAGAACATCAAATGAGAAGATTTGAGGGGTTTCAAAAGGGAGTGAATCTGGGGGGATGGATCTCTCAGTTTTCTTCCTATGACATGGATCATTTCAGGAGCTTTATCACCAAAGAGGATATAGAGCTTATCGCGGGGCTCGGCTTCGATCACGTGCGGGTGCCTGTGGATTACAATGTCCTTGAGGACGAGGAGGGAAATGAAAAAGCCGGGGGCTATGAATTCCTTCAGGCCTGCCGGGAGTGGTGCAGCGGATACGGCCTCAGGATGCTGATAGATCTGCACGAGTGTTACGGTTATTCTTTCGATCCCCTCAAGGATATGGACAGGACGAAGTTCTTTTACGACGAGGCTCTTCAGGAGAGGTTTTTGAAGCTCTGGGAGAAGATCGCCCTCAGATTCAGGGATTATCCTGATCAGGTGGCCTTTGAACCCCTGAACGAGGTCGTGCCGGCGGAAGTGACGGACGCCTGGAACGGAATAGCCGCAAGGTTCATCCGGATGATGAGGGGCATAGTTCCCGACAGTTACATCATAATCGGCGGAGTGCGGTACAACAGCGTAACATCCGTCCCCCTTCTGGACTTCCCTGCGGACGATCACACGGTCTACAATTTCCACTGCTATGAGCCCATGATCTTCACTCATCAGGGCGCATACTGGATGAAGGGCATGCCTCTGGACTACCGGATCTCCTACCCGAAGACCCTTGCGGAATACCGTGCGGAAGGGGACAGACTGCCTGTGGATCTCGGGGGCGCAGTGTATCAGAAGGGTATACGGGAGATCGGGGAAGGCTTCTTTGAGGATATATTTGCGCCTGCTCTTGAAAAGGCTGAGAAGGACAATGTGCCTCTCTACTGCGGGGAATACGGAGCCATCGATCTGGCTGATCCCGAGAGCCGCCTTAACTGGATGCGGGATATCCATGCGGTCTTCAAAAAGTACGGCATCGGTCACGCCCTCTGGAATTACAAGGAAAAGGATTTCGGCTTCCGGGATGAGAGCTTTTCACGGATACGGGAGCGGTTCATGGAGATACTGTAAGGCTTTGCCTGAACGGGAGTCAGTTTGATAAGGAGAAGAAAATGGGAAAATGTCATTTGGCAGTCGATATCGGCGCATCCAGCGGAAGGCATATCATCGGGGAGCTTAAGGACGGAAAGATCGTCCTCACGGAAGTCTACAGGTTTGAGAACGGCATGGTGGAAAAGAACGGTCATCTCACCTGGGACATAGAGGCGCTTTCCGAAAATGTCATAGCGGGGATAAAGGCCGCTCACGACAAGGGCTTTACGCCTTCCACCATGGGCATAGACACCTGGGGCGTGGATTACGTGGTGCTGGACAGGGACGGCAATATCATAGGCGATACCGTGGCTTACCGGGACAGCAGGACGGAGGGGGTCAGGGACGAGCTGGAAGCCTCCGGGAGGGTTCCCTTCGACCGGCATTATGAGAGGACGGGCATACAGTATGAGCCCTTCAACACCTGTTACCAGCTCTATGCTCTTAAAAAGGAGCATCCGGAGGAAATGGAAAGGGCGGACAGGATACTGTTCATTCCGGATTATCTGAATTACGTCCTCACGGGGATAAAGTCAAATGAGTACACGGAATGCACCACCTCCGGGCTTGTGAACGCAGAGACCCGGGACTGGGATGAGGAAATGATAGAGGCCTTCGGGCTGCCCCGCAGGATCTTCGGCAGGATCTCATTTCCGGGGACGGTCCTGGGAGGCTTTCGCCCGGAGATACAAGAGAGGGTAGGCTTTGACCTCAGGGTGATACTGCCTCCCACTCACGATACCGGCAGCGCATACATGGCGGTGCCCGCAAAGGACGACTCTTCGGTTTTCCTTTCCTCGGGCACCTGGAGTCTCATGGGCGTTGAAAATAAAACCCCTGTAACCTCCGATCAGAGCTTTACAAACGAGGGCGGATACGACAGGAGCATCACATATCTCAAAAACATCATGGGCCTCTGGATGATACAGTCCATAAGGCGCGAGATAGGCGAGGAAACGGGGAAGCGGCCCTCATTTCCCGAGCTGATCGAAGCAGCAAAGGAAGCGGGGGATCTGGAGAGCACGGTAGACGCAAACGATCCCTCCTTCATGGCGCCGAAGTCCATGAGGGAAGCCGTGAGAGCGAAGTGCAGGGAGACGGGGCAGCAGGTTCCTGAAACCACGGGGGAGATAATGCGCTGCATCTACAATTCCCTGGCAAAGATATATGCGGACACGGTGAAGGAACTGTCGCGTCTCACGGGGAAGACCTTCAATGCGGTGAACATCGTGGGAGGCGGCTCCCAGGATCATTATCTCGATCAAATGACCGCGGATGCAACGGGGCTTACGGTTTACGCGGGGCCTACCGAGGGCACGGCCCTTGGAAATCTCATGGCGCAGATGATAGAAGAGGGAGAGTTTAAGGATCTGCAGGAGGCCCGGGCATGCATTTCGGAGAGCTTCGAGATCCTGCGCTTCGACCCTTGAAACGGGAGCTTTACAGTAACGTAAATATGATCCTTGCCCTTCTCCTGTGCGTGGGAGTGAAGACCTTTTTCAGGCCTTGTCCCGCCGTGGGTGAGGGGCTGTTTATGGAGTGCCATGCCGCACAGACTCTTGTTTTTTTCCTGGGGATCGCCATAATGATCCTGTCAGTGGTGCCGCAGTTCGTGGACCGGAAGGTCGTGGCCCTTCCTGTCGCGGGAATCGACATCCTGCTCGCCAGCGCTTCCTACCTTACCCCCGGTATAATAGTGACCATGTGCCTGCCAAAGGGGATGCGGTGCTACGTTTTCATGCAGCCCTTTGTGAGGGCGTGCTCATTGGCCATCCTCATATGGAGCGCAGCGTGGTTTTTTGCTATGCTGAAATGGCAGGAGGAAAAGCCAGATAAAGAAAACGACGCCGAAGAGATCGAGGAGGAAAACGTCATCCGCAAGGACAGTGAAGATGATGAATGAAGGCGGTTCAGACCTTCGTCTCTCCCCGCAGGATGCTCTGATAATCCGCCCAGTTCTTTTTCAGGAGCTCGGGGATCTGAAGTCCGTAAGGGCAGCGGGTCATGCATGCTCCGCACTCCACGCAGTCCTCGATCTTTTTCATCTCTCCCTGCCAGTATTCGTTCAGCCAGGCCTTTGAAGGGGCGCGTCTCACCATGAGGGACATCCTGGCGCACTGGTTTATTATGATGCCTGCGGTGCAGGGGGCGCAATAACCGCAGCCTCTGCAGAAATCTCCGGACAGGGCTTCCTTGTCTTTCTTTATAAAGTCCCTTATCTCATCATCCATGACCGGCTCGTTTTCGAAGAATGCCAGCCATTCCTTAAGCTCTCCCTCCCTCTGTACTCCCCAGATGGGAAGCACGTTGTCGAACCGGGCCATGAAGGCCATGCAGGCCTTTGTGTTCGTGAGAAGTCCTCCCGACAGTCCTTTCATGGCTATGAATCCCATGTCGGCCTCCGGGCAGGATCTTGCCAGATCGATCTCCCTTTCCGATGCAAGGTAGGAGAAAGGGTACTGGATCGTCTCGTACAGACCGCTTTTCACTATCTCCTCGGCGACACCGATCCTGTGGGTGGTGATCCCTATATGCAGGATCTTCCCCTGAGCCTTTGCCTCCTCCAGAACCTCGTACAGTCCCGTTCCGTCTCCCGGAGCATAGCACCGTTCCACGCAGTGGAGCTGGTAGATGTCCAGATGGTCCGTTCTGAGAGTCTTTAAGGTGGTGTCCAGCTCCGCCCTCAGCTTTTCCGAGTCTCTTGCCATGCTCTTTGAGGAGATAAAGACCTTGTCCCTCATCCCGTCGAAGGCTTCTCCCAGTTTTTCCTCGCTGTCGGAGTACGCCCTGGCCGTGTCAAAAAATCTCATCCCTCCGTCATAGGCCATGCGAAGGAGCTTTACAGCCTCTTCCTTGCTCACTCTCTGTACGGGCAGAGCCCCAAAGCCGTTCTGCGGGACTGTTATTCCTGTTTTTCCGAGGGTTATCGTTCTCATTCGGGGCTCCTTTCCTGTGCGGCTGAAAAAACTATCGGGAACGGATGCATTATATCATGGGCGCCGACACCTGTACAATCCCTGCCCTGATTGACAACAGACCCGCTTTTAACATAAAATAGACTATGTGTGACCATATAGAAAGGAAGTGCGATGTATACAAAAGTTGATACCGGTCTGAATTTTGTTGAGAGAGAAAAAGAAGTCGCGAAATTCTGGAAAGAGAACGACATCTTTAAAAAGAGCATGGACATCCGC
>JAEELB010000077.1 GCA_016288705.1 Lachnospiraceae bacterium
AAAGTCAATTACGACGACCTCTACCCTTCAAGGGCGACACAGTAAACAATATCCCCACGGGGACGGGCCGGGAAAGGCGGCCTTCATCCCCGCAAAGGGGATGTAAAAGGAAACAGATATGGCGAGAATTTCTTTAACCAACGTAGAGAACTTCGGAAACGACTTCTTTTACGAGGTCACTATTTACAACGGCAAATATCCCTGCGATACAAAGCTCTGTCATACCCTCCGAGAAGCACAGGACTACGCAAGGGCGAATGCAGCGGTTGTAGAGTATGGCGAAGGAGGTGCCAGATGAGCAAGAATATTGGCAACTGGAACTTTTGCATTTTCTCAAAAGGAACCATGATCTTTAGAGACTGGGGATACGAAACTGCAGAAGACGCCGAAGACGCAGCAATGGCATATATCAAGGAAAATAATGTAACAGATTACAGTCTTGATATTAGTATGCCGGCCGTATGAAGGAGAAATCTTAATACAGGAAGAAGCATACGTAAAAACCGATACAGGTTACTATGTCTATTTACTATGGTCAGATAATCCGCCTGCAAATCCCGACACTACAACTGGTGTTATCGGAATATATTCATATACCAACGATGGGAAGGAGTACGAAGGCGGAGAACTCGATGTTACTGGAGACGATTTCGATCTCACCCACTACATCGATGAATGCCTGAATTTCGTCAATCTCGAGTGGTCTTCTTACGAGATTATCGACGAAGACACATTCGACGAAGGCACTAAGACGCCATTCAGAGGCTGGAAATTTAGAGTTCTCGACTACTCCGAAGAAAACATTCTCTGCGAAGATTCCGATTATGAGACTGAACAGGACGCGGAAGATGCAGCAAGGACTTATATCAGGGATAACAATATAACAGATTATATTCTTGATGTAAGTCAATCAGATTTTTAAGGAGGAAAAAATGAAAACAGTAATTTTAAACCCTACTTACAGAACAGAAGATGGCTATGCTTTCGAAGCGGTCAAGTACGATGATTTTTCAAAAATACTCCGTGCAGTGGGCGAAGCCTCTTCCTGCAAAGATGTTATAGCAACCTTAAACGAAAAGGGAATACCTTTCAGGATGTACAAGGAGGAAACAACATGAGCATGCAGGAATGGACCGTAAACGGCTACGGATTTGAGGTTTACGCCTCTGACGAGGGACTGCGGAACTTCATCGAGAAGCACAGGGAAACCGTTGAAAAGCTCGATCAGGGCGATGAAGTCCTCGAGTGGATCGACAAGCATCCGGTATCTTCTGGTAAGCCTATGGATTCCCTCAAAGAAGAGTTCTACGACTACACCCCCGAGGATTATGGCGAAGAAGGCTTGTATGGTCTCATTGCTGACGTGATGAAAAAAGAAACGGGGCTTCCGTTCGAGTATCACCACGATTGCGAAAACGTTGAGGCAATCATCCTGCCACAGCTCTATCCCTGGCAGATGCCTGACGCAGCACGTGATCTGACAAAGGAAAAGCTCGACGAGATCTACGAGAAGTATGCCGCAGATTTTGGAGGGAAGATTGAGGCTGATTACCTGACGTTGGAATATTTTGGATAAGGAGAACTCTCATGAAATATTCATTCGATTTCGATGTCCACGGACATTTCCACACGGAAGTTGAGGCTGAAACAGAAGCCGAGGCAAGGAAGATCGCTGAAAACAACTTCTCAGAAGCCGACTTCGGCGCACTGGAAAATCTCGAAGGCGATGTGTATTATGTCGAGGATGAGAACGGAGAAGGCACATATCTCATGTAGCCTTCTATGACAACTGAATATAGAATCACAAAACCGCCCGCAGCCATAGGTTGCGAGCGGTTTTTGTTTGTCCTGATTTTCAAAGATCAGATGTAATTAAAGATCGGATTCCATCTCATTAACAGCGCATAAAGACTACTCTGCATGAGGTATTCGTTAAGTTCCTTAAGAGGCGGCACAAACGATGAAATAACCGACAGGATGGCCATAAAAGCCCATATTTTAAGGATACTCAGAAAAGCTCCCGCTACCCCGCCAATGATCTTGTTTAAGCCTCCTACAACGATAGATGCTGTAACTACATGCATAAACGCCATCAGAAGCAAATAAATAAGCAGGTAAGTAATTGTAAACACTACTATGTTCTGGGTAAGATTATGTATTTCTTCATCTTCCGGGGCTCCTGCGCCTTTTAAAACTTCCGTCTCCCGCTCTACCGCCTGTCTGAACTGGCTGTCTTCAGGCAGCAGTTCCTGTTCAAGCCCGTGTCCGTTTGTCATCGTCTCATAACATTCCCTGGCTATAGTGCCAATGAGACCCGTAGAAGGATTTACAAGCGTTTTTTCAGCAGCATTTCCAAACACATCAAAACCGCTGTGCACGAACAGGAGTGCCACAATAAAAGCAAGTACTGGAGCAAGGAGCGACAATACACCCTCTTTTATACCGCGATACACGGACTCTCCTATGATTATCAAAAGTAACAGGCATACTGCCATCCCCGGAGTCATGACGATCACCTCCTATTTTGTTATTCGGTCACTGTTATGACCGAGCTTTCCATATTAGCAGCATTTGGTACCGCTTCCACAGAATCTATCTTTGTTTCTGAGTAATGATAAACCTTCACGCTATAATTTCCGCCTTTTACATAAGGCATATAGTATCTGAGAACTTTCTCTTTCTCCCCTCCTATTTTCTTGTCCGAATTTTCAAGCTGATAAGTAGTTCCATCCGGGGCAATGATCACGCCGTAAACCTCATCTGCGCCTGAATAACGCACCTCGAACATCACGTTATTGGAGTCTGCCATTATAAGTTCCTTTGACTCCGTAGTAACTTTCTGCTGGGTTATATTGGACACTACTTCGGGTTCCTTCACTATGAGATTCTTCGGGGTTACGTAGATTATCCATTTCCCCGCCATTGCCTCGTCAAGGCTCAAAAGGAGCCTGTCATTTTCTCCGTCCACCTTCATGTCGTATGCCGTGCCGTCCGGAGCATATACGTGCCCGCCTATGGGTTTATCTATCGCCCCCATCATGGAAGCAGTCTCACCTGTGTAGTCACTATTGTTATTTGCGGTTTGTGAAGCGTCGTAAGCTATCGAGAAAGAGACTTCCTTGAAATTTACGTACAAAGTTGCCGAAAACTTCTGAGAATACGCATCTTCCATCTGCATTGCGTCGGTATAATACGCTTCGTTCATCATCACATTGGCAAGATCCCTATCACCTTTCTCGAAATCGTAGTATTTAAAGGCTCCCTGCCCGTTTATGTAGTACCACCCGCTCTTTGCATCCTCCGGCATGGAGAAGGCTGTATAACCATTCTTCGTGGCTTCAGGGTTTTCAAGCGAGTAATATTCAAATTCCTTAAGGAAAAACGTATCTGCCACCGTAGACAGTTTTCCATAGTACGTCCCTATGTAGTATTCAAAGTTGTAAGGTTTATCCCTTTCAAGCACTCCTACGCAGCCTATGTCCGTTACGTTATCAGGAAGTATCGGCTTGCTGTTGATGGATTTAAGCCGTACTTGTTCATTCTTCTGACTTTTAAGCTGCGAGAAGGCATCGCTGTTTTCGTATGTCCCCCTCTCTATTTCTGTATCCCAGTTACCGTCATTGTCCTGAGTGAGGGAATAAAATCCTGCGGACCATCCAACTTCCTTATATCTGGTCACAGAAACGGTATTGACAGCGTCCTTTGAAGCAAACACTAGGCTTTCCCCTTTGTACAGGTCGGGAACAAGGGTTATATCCTTCCCGAAGGCAAGGATATTAGTCTTCCTGCCATTTGTAGATGTTACAGATATAGGCTTCACTCCTGCTGCCTTCACAAACCTCGTCCCGTTTTTGACATAGATCGTGTTCGGCTGTATCTGATCCATTGTCAACTGCACCTGGAGATACGGGTTCTTTTTCTTCTGAAAGATAGGCGCACATCCGGAAAGTGCCAATGAAACCGACAAAAAAACGGCTACAGCCACAAATTTATGGTTTTTCTGCATCTGTTTTGGTCTCCTTGTTTGCAAATTTGATTTCATATGTATCAACAGTGCTCTTCTTAAGCACCTCAAAATCCTCCTTTAAAATATCCTCATCCGCATCCCTGTCTCCTGAGAGGTCAAGTATCTGCCTTAAAAGAGATTTGTACAATTCCTCAGCCTTTGCAGGGATCTGACCGCCATAATTATAGAGACAAAGCATATATGTCCACTCTTCAGGGTTATTTGCTTCATAAGGGAGGTACACCATCACGGCGGCAGCATAGTTTCTACCCCCATCGTCCTGCCCGGCGTCATTGCCTATGGCGAGGAATCCGTTAGCAGGAGCGAGCTCATACAGATCGTATGTCCACATATCCATATCAAGAGCAGAAACGAATTCTTCTCCCGTTTTTGGATACTCCCCCTCTTCCTTGTATGGCTGGTCGGCACACAGGTAAACATACATTTTATCGTCTTCAACGTACGCATAGGCATTCTCTCTGTTTATTCCGTTTCCATTATCGTTAACAACGACATGAATATTTCCTACATCCACATTGTCACTTACGCCATTACCGCTAAGTGTCACAGATGAACCACAGCCAGACAGAACAATAGCAGATATGACAAGAGAAACGAAAAAGACCTTATTATGCCTCATAACTGCCATTTAGAACCCTCTGG
>JAEELB010000078.1 GCA_016288705.1 Lachnospiraceae bacterium
CGGAAGTTCACGGAAGGCCGAAGCTTAGGGACCAGCAGATGCAGGCGGCCAGATGCATGGACTGCGGGAGCCCCTTCTGCCGGGGGGGGGTCATGATAGCCGGAATGGCTTCAGGATGCCCGTTGAAAAACCTTGTGCCGGAGGTAAACGATCTCGTGTACCGCGGTCAGATGGAAGCGGCTTACAGGCGTCTTTCGGTGACCCACAGCTTTCCCGAATTCACGAGCAGGGTCTGCCCTGCGCTCTGCGAAGCAGCCTGCACCTGCGGTCTCCACGACGCTCCCGTATCCACGAAGGAAAATGAAAAAGCGGTCATAGAGTACGCCTACGAGCACGGTCTCGTGGAGGAGGTAAAGCCGGCCGCCCGGACGGGAAAGAAAGTGGCGGTGGTGGGAAGCGGGCCCTCGGGCCTTGCCTGCGCCCAGCTTTTGAACCGCAGAGGTCATCAGGTCACGGTCTACGAGAGGAGAGACCGGATAGGGGGACTGTTGAGATACGGCATTCCCAATATGAAACTGGATAAATCCCTGATAGACAGGAGGATAAAGCTTATGGAAGACGCCGGAGTCCGGTTCATCGTGAATGCGGACATAGGCTCTGACATTCCGGCGGAAGAACTCATGAGTGAATACGACAGCGTGGTCCTGGCCTGCGGCGCTTCAAACCCGAGGGATATCAAGGCCCCGGGAAGAGAGGCCGCGGGGATCAGGTTTGCAGTGGACTTTTTGTCTGAGGTCACAAAGAGGCTTCTGGACAGCGACCTGAAAAAACCTCCCTTTGATCTTGCAAAGGGAAAGGATGTCATAGTCATAGGAGGCGGGGACACGGGAAACGACTGCGTCGGGACCTGCATAAGGCTGGGAGCGAAAAGCGTGACACAGCTGGAAATGATGCCCGAACCTCCCGCCGAAAGGCTGTCCTCCAATCCCTGGCCCGAATGGCCCAGGGTCCTCAAGGTTGATTACGGACAGGAGGAAGCGGTATGGAAATTCGGAAACGACCCCAGGATATATCAGACCACGGTAAAGGAGTTTATCAAAGATGGGAAGGGAGATCTGAAGGAACTGGTCCTTATTTCCCTGTCTCCCCAAAGGGATGAAAAGACGGGCAGGATGAACATGGTGCCCGTTCCCGGATCGGAAAGGACCGTGCCTGCTCAGCTCGTTCTCATTGCCGCGGGCTTTCTCGGGAGCGAAAAATATGTGACGGACGCATTCAAAGTGGAGACGGATGCAAGGTCAAACGTAAAGACAGTTCCGGGGTGCTTTGATACTTCCAGGGAAAAGGTCTTTGTGACCGGGGATATGCACAGAGGCCAGTCTCTGGTGGTGTGGGCCATTTCCGAAGGCAGGAGAGCCGCAGCGGCGGTGGATAAGGCCCTGATGGGATACACGAACCTGTGATCCGGCTGCGGCGGACCTGCGGGGAGGATCTTAATATGCAGCATAAGAGGAAACTGATCCTTGAAGACGGCAGCGAATATACGGGATGGGGGTTCGGCGCCCGGTTCACCAGGGTGTGCGAGATCGTATTCAACACATCCATGGCGGGCTATCAGGAGATAGTGTCCGACCCTTCCTACACGGATCAGGCGGTGGTGATGTCCTACCCCCTGATCGGAAATTACGGGGTGGCTGACGAAGATTTTGAGAGCAGGCTCATCTCGCCCTCGGCGCTGATCGTGAGAGACATTAATGACAATCCTTCCAATTTCAGATGGGCGAAGACTCTTCCCGAACTGCTGGAGGAAGCGGGAGTGCCGGGAATAGCCGGCGTGGATACGAGAAAGCTCCTGAGGCGGATCAGGGACAGGGGGACCATGAGATGCATCATCACAGACGAAGACCTCTCTCCGGATGATGGGCTGAAGATCATTGCCGGCAGGGAGCTCCCCCACGATGCCGTAAGAAGATGCAGTTGTAAAAAGAAGTGGTACAGCCGCACGTCCAATCCGCAGTACAACGTGGTGGCCATTGATTGCGGAATGAAAACGAATATCATCAGGATGCTGAACAGGAACAGATGCAATGTCACCATAGTCCCTTTTGACACGGGATACGACGACATACTGGCCCTTCATCCGGACGGGGTCCTGATATCGAACGGCCCGGGGGATCCCACGGATGTTCCCGAGGTGACAGGCACCCTTAAAGCATTGAGAGGGAAAGTCCCGATGTTCGGCATATGTCTGGGGCACCAGCTTTTGTCCCTTTCCTGTGGGGCGAGGACCTATAAGCTCAAGTTCGGCCACAGGGGAGGAAATCACCCGGTAAAGGATATCCGGACGGGAAAGATAGAGATCACGAGCCAGAACCACAGTTATGCCGTGGACGAAGGCTCGCTTCCGGGAACGGGACTGCGGGTATCCCACATAAACCTGCTTGACAAAACGGTGGAGGGGGTGGAATGCCCGGAAGACATGATCTTTTCCGTTCAGTACCATCCGGAGAGCGCTCCGGGCCCTCAGGACAGCAGGTATCTGTTTTCCCGCTTCACCGGGATGATGAAGGCGGCCGGAAACGGCAGAAGGGTCCTGCCTGTGATGCCGGCGGCTGAAGCCGTACCTGCCGGGCCCGGATGTCCGAAAGACAGGAGGATATAATGCCAAAGCGCACCGATATTCACAAGATCCTGGTGATCGGCTCCGGTCCCATTGTCATCGGACAGGCGGCGGAGTTTGATTATGCGGGCACCCAGGCATGCCTGGCCCTCAGGGAGGAAGGCTATGAGGTGGTGCTGGCGAATTCCAATCCTGCCACCATAATGACGGACAACTCCATCGCGGATAAGGTCTACATGGAGCCCCTTACCCTGGAATACATGGCCAGGATATGCCGTTATGAGAGACCGGACGCCATAATCCCCGGAATAGGCGGGCAGACGGGGCTGAATCTCTCCCTGCAGCTGTATGACAGGGGGGTCCTTGAGGAATGCGAGATAGAACTCCTGGGAACCGGGGCCGACAGCATCAGAAGGGCGGAAGACAGGGAGAAGTTCAAGGAATTGTGTGAAGAACTGAATGAGCCCGTTGTCCCTTCCGCCGTGGCAAAGACCCTTGAGGAGGGCCTTCTGGCAGCGGAAAAGATAGGCTATCCCGTGATCCTGAGGCCGGCCTTCACTCTGGGAGGCACCGGAGGCGGCTTTGCGTCGGATCCGGAGGAGATGAAGGAAAAACTGAAGAACGCCCTGTCACTGTCTCCTGTCCGTCAGGTGCTGGTGGAGAAGAGCATCAAAGGCTACAAGGAGATCGAATATGAAGTGATCAGGGATGCAAACGACACCGCAGTCACCGTTTGCAACATGGAAAACATGGATCCCGTGGGCATACACACGGGAGATTCCATCGTGGTCGCCCCCAGTCAGACCCTTACCAACAGGGAATATCACATGCTGAGGGACAGCGCCTTAAAGATAATAAGGGCGCTTGAGATCAAAGGGGGCTGCAACGTGCAGTTCGCCCTTGATCCCGAATCCTTTGACTACTATGTGATAGAGGTGAACCCCAGGGTTTCCAGATCCTCGGCCCTTGCTTCAAAGGCCACGGGCTATCCCATAGCCAGGGTTTCGGCAAAGATCGCCGTCGGCATGGATCTGGATGAGATATCCCTTGCCAATACCCCCGCCTGTTTTGAACCGGCTCTGGATTACGTGGTCACCAAGATACCCAGGTTTCCCTTTGACAAATTCACCCTGGCGTCAAACGCGCTGGGTACCCAGATGAAAGCCACCGGGGAGACCATGGGGGTAGGCAGGACCATGGAGGAGAGCCTGCTGAAGGCTATCCGGTCTCTGGAGGACGGGAAGAACCATATCCATCTGGAAAAGTTCGATATAAAGAACCTGTCGGACAGGGAGGGTGAGGAAGGAAGAAGAGAAGCCGTGGAAAAGCTTCTCGATTATATCGAAGAGGGCACGGACGACAGGATATACGCCATATCCGAGCTGCTGTGGCTGGGGGCTGATCCCCAGGCCATATACCACAGGACCGGGATAGATATGTTCTTCCTGGACAAGATCAGGAATATAGTGGAATTCGAGATCAGGATCGAGGAGAGCTGCAGGAGGAACGGGGACGGAACGAGTCAGGCAGCGGCGGACTCCGGCGCATACGGAGATCCCGGCTCACGGCCGGAAGGTCAGTCCGGTTTAACCCTTCCCGACAGGGACATCGTGCTGGAAGCCAAGAAGATGGGCTTCTCCGATTCCTATATCGCGGAGCTCACGGGCTGTTCCGAGACGGAGATATGGGAACTCAGGAGGAGGTACGGCATCCGTCCCGTCTATAAGATGATAGATACCTGCGCCGGCGAGTTTGAGAGCTATGTTCCCTATTTCTATTCCACTTATGAAGATGAAAACGAATCGGTGGTTTCCGACAGGGAAAAGGTGATAGTGCTGGGCTCCGGCCCCATCAGGATAGGCCAGGGAGTGGAATTCGACTATTCCACAGTCCATGCGGTGAAGACCATCCATGATATGGGCTATGAAGCCATAGTGATCAATAACAACCCGGAAACCGTGTCCACGGATTACACCACCGCCGACAAGCTGTACTTTGAGCCTTTGACCGCAGAGGATATAATGAATATCGTCGATCTGGAAAAGCCTCTGGGTGTGATCACATCCCTGGGCGGACAGACTGCCGTGAACCTGGCCCGGCCTCTTGCTGACAGAGGCGTGAGGATGATCGGCACGGGCCCCGATGCCATATTCAGGGCTGAGGACAGGGATGCGTTTGAAGATCTGGTCCAGAAGCTTGATATACCCCACCCCGAAGGAGTGGCTGTCTCCGATATGGCCGGTGGCCTGAAGGCGGCGGGGGAGATAGGCTATCCCGTGCTGGTCAGGCCTTCATTTGTCCTTGGGGGACGAGCCATGGAGATCGTGGCAAATGAAGGGCAGCTGGCCGGATACCTTGAAAAAGAGATTTCTCACGAATCCGATGATACGCCGGAAAAGGGAGACCGCTCCATCCTTGTGGACAGGTATATAGTCGGCAAGGAGGTGGAGGTGGATGCGGTCTGCGACGGAACAAGCGTCTTCCTCCCGGGCATAATGGAACTGGTGGAGCGGACGGGGGTCCATTCCGGGGCCAGCATGAGCGTCTACCCTCCCTTCTCCATATCGGAGAAGGTAAAGGAGAAGATCCGGGAATACACGGAAAAACTCGGCATCGGCATCGGCATTGTTGGGCTTTACAACATCCAGTTCATTGTGGACAGGGATGAAAATGTCTATATAATCGAGGTGAATCCCAGAGCCTCCAGGAGCGTGCCCTTTCTGTCCAAGTCCACGGGAGTCCCTCTGGTGGACATAGCCACCAGGGTCATGCTGGGCGAGAGCCTTGAAAAACAGGGCCTTGCGGACCGGGTACAGGCAGAAAAGGAATCCTGGTACGTGAAGGCTCCGGCGTTCTCATTTGAAAAGCTGAGCGGAATGGATGCGTACCTCTCCCCGGAGATGAAATCCACCGGGGAGGCCATGGGCTACGACAGAAGTCTGAAAATGGCTCTGTATAAGGCTCTTCAGGCCTCCGGCGTAAAAATGAAGGAGTACGGGACAGTGATGGTGACCATAGCCGACGAGGACAAGGAGGAGGCTCTTCCCCTCATAAGACGGTTCTACGAGCTGGGCTTCAATATAGAAGCCACCGCAGGCACCGGAAGGTTTCTCAGGGAACACGGCATCAGGACCCGGATAAGGGGGAAGATCAGCGAGGGCAGCGACGAGATCCTGAGATCCATAAGGGCGGGCTATGTGAGCTACATCATCAATACCCGGTCGGTCTTTTCCGGGATACATTACAGCGACGGCGCGGAGATCAGGAGATGCGCCATAATGAACGGGGTGACCATGTTCACTTCCCTGGATACGGTGAGGATCCTCTTAGACGTACTGGAGGATATATCTCCCCGGATAAGTGTGATATGATCAGGAAAATAAAGATTCAGGAGGTCAGGAATGGATTACACTATCGATGAGGTCATGAAATATATAGAGGAAGAGGACGTAAAGTTCATACGTCTGGCATTTCGGGACGCCTACGGCGTGCAGAAGAACATTTCCGTAACCCCGGGGGAGGTGAAGAAAGCCTTTGAGGAAGGCGCTCCCATAAACGCCAGAGTCATCGCGGGCTTCGGGGATTGTCCGTACGCAACCCTCTATCTCAGACCCGACCCCGACACGATGGCCATCCTCCCCTGGAGACCGGACAGCGGAAGAGTGCTCCGCATGTACTGTGACATCTACACTCCCGAGGGTGAAGAATACGAATCCGACACAAGGAGGATACTTAGGAAGGCCATAGAGAAAGCCGACGCATCGGGAGTGGAGTTCCGCTTCGGGACCGAGACGGAGTTTTATCTGTTCAATAAGGACGAAGAGGGGAACCCCACAAAGATCCCCTACGACAGAGCCGGATACATGGATATCGCTCCCCTGGACAAGTGCGAGAATGTGAGGAGAGAGATATCCCTCACCATAGAGAGCATGGGCCTGACCCCTGAGAGATCCCACCATGAAAGTGGCCCGGGCCAGAATGAGATAGATTTTCATTACGCGAAGCCCCTGAAGGCCGCGGATCAGATGATCACCTTCAAGATGGTGGTGAGCACCGTGGCTGACAGGTTCGGTCTGGTTTCGGATTTTTCTCCCATGCCAATGGCTGATCAGCCCGGCAACGGTTATCATATCAATATATATGCGGTGGACAGAAGCGGAAATGATGTGGTGAGGTACGCGGCGGCAGGGATCATTGACCGGATCAGGGACATGACCATATTCCTGAATCCCACCGACGGATCCTACTCCAGGCTGGGGCAGAATCTTGCCCCCGACAGGGTCAACTGGTCAAGCGCCGCCGATTCGGAACTCATGTATATCGAGTCCAGGAAGGGTAAGACCAGGGTGGAACTCAGGAGCCCCGACGCCTCCAGCAACCCTTATCTGGTCTACGCCCTTCTGATCCATGCCGGACTGTACGGAATAGAAAATAAACTCTCCCTTCCCGAAGAGATGGACAGTGAAGCGCTGCTTTTGCCCGGATCCAGAAAGGAAGCCGCCAAGCTTGCCTCGGGCAGCGGATTTGTCAGAAAATACGTCCCGGAAGGGATCATCTGTGAATATACGAAGAGATGACCGGGGAAGCTTATGTCGAAAAATAAAGACATTCAGCACTCTATACTGATCGCCTCTCCTTCGGACCGGTTCTGTCTGACCGTCAAAAAGTCCCTTACCGGTTTTGTTACCATCGATATCAGGAAAAGCGCTTCCCTTGCCCGCAGATGCGTCCTGGAAAGGTATTATGACCTGGTGGTGGTGGATTCGCCCCTGCCCGATGAGTCGGGGGTTGAATTTGCGATGGACGTGACGGAGAGGTTCAATTCCTCCGTTCTCCTTGTGACGCCCCGGGACATATTTGAGGGGGTCCTGTCACGGGTGACCGACAACGGGATACTGGTACTGCCAAAGCCCACCCAGAGCGGTATGACGGATAAGGCCGTAAGATATCTGGTGGCTGTGCAGAACCGGATGCGGGTGCTTTTGAAACAGAAGCAGGATGTGGAAGAAAAGATGGAGGAACTCCGTCTTGTAAATAAAGTCAAATTCATGCTGGTGGAGTCAAAGGGAATGTCCGAGGACGACGCTCACAGGTATATCGGAAAGCTTGCGATGGACAACGGCGTTTCACGGGGGAAGGCCGCAAGGATGATCCTGGACGATCATTGAGGCTGATGACCGCAGATATGTTTGCACGCATATTTTTATGGGGTATAATATGTGTGTCTGCATATTTTTCCGGGGTAAAATATGCTCTGATGCATATTTTCGGAAGTTTGGAGCGGTTTGATGTTCAGAAGAAAGATCGACGGTCATTTAAAAAAATGGGCTGAGGGAAGCCCGGGCAAGTGCCTTCTGGTGAAGGGCCCGAGGCGCGTGGGAAAGACCACCGCCATACGCGAGTTCGGGAAGACCTACGATTCATTTGTGGAACTCGACCTTCAGAACGATCCCTCCGGGCGGATGATCTTTTCATGTGAGCCCAATATCAATTTTCTCCTTATGATGTTTGCGGTATATATGCCCGACGCCAGATTCGTTCCGGGCAGGACCCTCCTGTTCCTGGACGAGATCCAGGAGTGTCCCGACGCCCTCAGATCACTGCCCTTCTGGGAGGAAGACGGGAGATTCGACGTGATAGCCTCCATGTCTGTCCCCGCCCACAGCAAAAGGAGTTCAGCTCCGGTTCCGGAAGACAGCGTCCCTTCATACGGGATGCGGGCCATGTCCTTTGAGGAATTTCTGTGGGCAAACGGGCAGCAGACAAAGCTGATCGAAAGCCTCAGGCTGTTCTTTCTCTCCCGCCGCCGGGTGCCTGAGGCCCTGAACTTCAGGATGATGGAGCTCCTCCGCTCCTACATGGTGGTGGGGGGGATGCCTGAAGCCGTGGAAACCTTTATTTCCCAGGGTTCCGTATTTTCATGTCACGAAAAACAGCAGGAGATCCTGAAGGATATCCAATACGACATAGTCCGCTTTTCTCCCCCGGAGGTCAGGACAAAGGCTGAAAAGTGCTACCTGTCTCTTCCGCTCCAGCTTTCAAAGGAAAACAGGAAGTTTCAGTATTCGGAACTGGAGAAGGGCGGAAACGCCAGAAAATACAAGAGCAGCCTGGACTGGCTGCTGAAGGCGCAGCTTGTGATCAGATCCGACGCCGTGGACTTTATCGGTTCGCCCCTTTCCGACTGTCTTTCACGGGACAATTTCAGACTTTATGCTTCCGATATCGGGCTCCTCACCGCAAAGTACGATTTCGTGGTGAGCGACCAGCTCCTCCAAG
>JAEELB010000079.1 GCA_016288705.1 Lachnospiraceae bacterium
TGAATGCTGTATACATAAGATGATTTACTTTTCATGAATATGCCGAAATATCAATGATTATTATGCAGGTGGTTAACATAATGCTCTTTGCGTATTCAGCGATTCCCGTCCTTATGGAATACTGATACGGGGATGATTAACATAAGATAATCAGACTATCCAAAAACGTGAAAATACTGATGCTGACTGTTAGGGAGATTTACATAAGTCATTTACTAACACTGTTGCTTTCCTCTGGAATTACCGGAATTAAGGGTGCGGAGGTGCGGCGATCATAGTTTGTGGTATACATAAGATACAATGCATCCTGCAAAAACAGCAGGACTTTCTGTGCAGCAAGCTACTATGGTTTACATAAGACATTTCTGTTCGGGACTTTCCGCCGGGCAGGAGCAGTCGATTTGTAAACCTGTTTTCGGCATGCGGGGTTGATTTTCGCATAAAAGTGTCCGAAAATGATAAATCGTGCGAATAATTTATGGAGAGCGGGAGATTTTCGCACAAAAAGGTCGAAAATGGCAAAATAATGCGAAAAATCCTGATCTGGAAGAAATCTTTCGCACAAAAAGGTCGAAAACGGCAAAATAATGCGAAAAATCAGAGAGAAAGCCCGACAGCAGGAAAGATTTTCGCATAAAATGGCCCAAAATGGCAAAATAATGCGAAAAATCCTGATCGGGAAGAAATCTTTCGCACAAAAAGGTCGAAAACGGCAAAATAATGCGAAAAATCGGAGAGAAAGCCCAACAGCAGGAAAGATTTTCGCATAAAAGTGTCCGAAAATGATAAATCGTGCGAAAACTCCGGAGAGGCGGAAGTATCCCGCAATCAGAGGAAGCAAAAGAAGGGACAACACATAATGAACACAAGACTCTTATATGATAATATATACACGACCCTGACGGGGAAATACACGGACGGAAAGACGGAACTGGACTTCCTCTCCGCGACGGCGCTGAGCTCCATCTTTCGGAAAAAGGCAGAGAACTTTGTGCGGAAGAACCATTACGCTCCGCTGACAGAGAGTGAAGAAAGTGAGATTCGCGGGTATTTCGCCGGCTGTCCGGGATTCAGCACGGTATTTCACAGACTGTACAAGGGCTTCACAGGGGAGTTTCATCCGGAGTATATTCCCGATGACCTGTACTACAGTTATATTGAGCCTTTCATGACCGACAGAAGGGCGTCCCGCTATATGGACAATAAATGTTATTACCCCCGGCTGTTCCCCGATGTGAAGATGCCTCCGGTCATTTGCAACAGAACCGGCAGGATATGGACAGATGCTGACGGAAAGCGTATAACTGCAAGGGAGGCGCTGGACCTGGCCGGGCAGCGCAGCGATGTGGTGGTCAAGGCCGCAGAGAATTCCCAGGGCGGACAGGGCCTGTTTTTCCTTTCCGGGGCGGAAATAAGGACCCGGTTTAAGGAGGCGGTGCGCTCTATTGAGGGAGACATCACCGTGCAGGAACTCTTCCTCCAGCATGAAGAGTTTGAAAAGCTCCATCCCGGATCGGTGAATACGGTCCGCATACTCTCGTTTCTGCCCGCAAGACCTGAAGGACCGGCTCCGGATCATTTCGGAGAGGACGGCGGCACGCGCATTCTGAGCATGGCTGTGAGGATAGGCACCGGTCAGAGCCGTGTTGACAATGTGTGTTCCGGAGGACTTATCTGCGGGGTAAATGAGAACGGGGCTCTCACCGCAAGCGCGTTTTCCCCTGCAGGCAGCGCGGTGTATGAACATCCCGACCTGGGCTACGCTTTTTCGGGGATAACGCTGCCGGGCATAGACAGCGCGGTCAGGCTTGTGAAACAGATACACCCCCGGGTCGGCAAGTTCAGGCTCTCCTCCTGGGACATAGCGGTGGACCGGAACGGAGAGGCCGCCCTGATCGAAGCGAACTTTTCCTTAGGGATAATAATGGAACTGCAGGCGGTAAACGGCCCGCTCTTCGGCGGCCGGACCCCCGAACTCCTGAGAGAGGTCTTCGGGAAGCGCAGATGAGGTTCGCCCGCCCGGAACAGGCGGATAATGGCCCCGGCCGCATATAAGGATATTGAAAAATGGAGAGAAGCAACGCATTCCTGAAAAGTCAATACATGAAGTTTTTATTTCCCGTAATGCTGTCCATCATGGGGGGCACCATCAACACGCTGATAGACAGCGCCTTTCTGTCTGTGAGGCTGGGATCTGACGTCATGGCTTCCGTAAATCTGGCGATACCCGCGTACCTTCTGCTGTGTACGCTGGGCTCCCTCTTCGGCAGCGGGGCATCGGTGATGTCAGCCCGGGCCCTCGGCCGTGAGAACCCCGTTGAGGCAAATAAATACTTTCACATAGCTGTCGCATGGAACGCTCTGGCGGGAGCCGTCATCACCGTTCTCGGCATGCTGCTTTCGGGACCCGTCGCCGTTTTTCTGGCTCAGGGCGGCAACCTTACCGGATTTGTAAAGGATTACATATTCTGGCTGTTTGCCGGCGCTATCCCCACGATGGCCATATATCTGCCCATCTATTACCTGCAGCTCGAGGCCAGGGTCAGGGAAGCATATTTTCTGACCGCCCTGATCTTCGGGACCAATCTGGTGCTGGATTACATCTTCCTGTATCCTGTCTCGATGGGACCGGCCGGCGCAGCGGCTGCCACCAGCCTTTCAATGCTGATAGCGTGCGTCTACGGCATTGCGGCGCTCTTCAGAAAGGGCGGGAATTTCAGTTTTGATAAGAAGCTCCTGGGCTTCGGCGGCAGCCTGAGGCTCTTTCACAACGGCTCCACCGTGGCCTTGGGAAATCTTGTGGACGCCGTGAGGATATTCATCCTGAATTCACTCATCCTGTACTTCCTCGGAAATGATTACGTTGCCGTGTGGGCCGTGCTGAACGCCATCTGCGAGGTGTCGATGATGATCACCTCCGGTGTGCCCCAGACGGCCTCCATGATGACAGGTCTTTATTATTCCGCAAAGGAAAACGGCTCCATCAGGATCCTGACCAGGCTTCAGATCCAGATAGGCACAAGACTCCTGATAGGGTTTTCGGCGATACTCCTGATACTGTCGGAGCCCCTGAGGAGACTTTATGACCTGGATACCCCCATAATCTTTCCGCTGGTATGCCTGATACTGTTCTTTTACCCGGATCTTATGTGCTCGATCCTGTCCAGACACTATAATATCATCGAGCGGATCAGGCTCTCCAACTTCGTTACTATCATCAGGAGACTTGTGTTTCCGGTATTTTTCTGCTGGGTCCTTGTAAATTATTCCGGATACGTGTGGCTCTTCCTTCCTTTCGGTGCTGTTGCGACGAACCTTGTCATCTGGGAGGTCACCGGGGTCATTTCCGACAGGAGCCCTGAGGGAAGCCACCATCTTTCCAGGCCGTTACTCCTGGATGACTATCTCGAAAAGGAGAGAAAGGTACTGGATTTCTCGGTGGAAGCCGACAATGATGCGATCTGCACCGCTGCCGAGCGCATCAGGGAGTTCTGCGAACTGAACAATGTCGAATTGAAGCTGTCCACCCGGCTTTCCATGGCCATAGAGGAATTGCTGGTCATGCTGTCCAACCGGATCGAAAATGTAAAGGAATTTGACCTCAGGGCATTTATGGGTGATAATATGTTAGGTATTAGGATCAGGTGCATAGGCGACTCCTTTGATCCCTTTGCCCCTGAATACGAGGACGATGAAGATATGATGGGCGTGCAGATGATAAAGAAACTGGCGACCGATGTGACCCAGAGCCACGCCATGGGGATGAACACGATACACATTTTCTTTGACAGGTGATGTGCTTCCCGGAGCGCTGCAGCCCGCAGATAACCGTGCCGCGGGATCCTGCGCCCCGCGAGAGACGGCGATACCGGAAGACCGGGCCGCGGCGTCAGGACACCCGCAGACCGTGATAAATGGAGCAGGCGAACCGTTATGGGGATAAAAGAGGAGACAAATAGCGTGAAAGCGTCAAAAGGAAAAAAAGGCACTCTGCAGTTCAGGATACTTCTGCTCGTAAATCTGCTGGGCATAGCTGTTGCAGTGGCGGCTGTGCTGAGCGGAATAATAGTATTCCAGCATGAGACTGCCGAGATCTATACAAATAAGGGCTATGAGATAGCCGCTGTCATGCAGAAGATCTACGGAGACCGGCTCCCTGGATACGCTGCCGTTCTCAACAGAAAGATAGCCGGAGAAAATGTGGACAAGGAAATCGAAGAGATCGTTTCCTCCGAGAGATACAAGAAGATACGCGAGGTCCAGGAGGACATCAGGAGCCGCATGAACGTAAATGATATCTATGTGGTGGTCCTGGATCTGGACATGGTCAGGAGAGTGAACGGAGACGTCGCCACCGGGTCTCCGAACAAGCCTTTCTATTACATTTCGGACTGCTACTACAATCACGACGAGGAGTACGGCTTCGGGGATCAGTCAAACCTTGCGAAGGATTACATTGACACCGACTGCTGGATATGGGAGACCGGACAGATCACGGAGGAGCATTTCATCATCAACGGTCCTTACGGCTACAACACTTCGGCTCTTCTGCCCGTGACCGACGACAGCGGGAAGACCATCGCCATCATCGGGGTTGAGGTTCCCATGCGCACCCTTAAAGAGGATATAATGAACTATATCGTCAGGGTATCCATTTCCGCGCTTCTGGTGCTGATCTTCCTGATGGCCGTTATTTCCCTGATGCTGGCAAAAACCGTGATCAGGCCAATAAAGACCGTTTCGGAAGAAGTCGGCCGCTTTGTGAAGGACAAGGCCGAGGTTTCGAAGATACTGCCTACTATCAACACCAGGGATGAGATACAGACCCTGAGTGAAGATATCTGTCAGATGGAGACGGACGTCA
>JAEELB010000006.1 GCA_016288705.1 Lachnospiraceae bacterium
CACATCGTCTACGGTGGCACTTGCTTCAGCATCAAACTGTCCCACCCCGTTATCGATACTATCCACTATCGTGTTTTTATCCATAAGAACCCCTTAGCTGTCAAGCCGTCAAAAACACTACCAAAGAATGATTTTACCCAAAATGAAACCGCATTTCAATCCCGGATCAAACCTCCGGGGGACTGTCATTATGAACTCACGATGTTTTTTCCGGACCGGGTTCTCTGCAGGGTTTTGTCCCGCACGGATCACTTTTCCAAAACGATCTTTTTCTTCAGTTCTTCCCTGATATCAAGAGTCAGAAATGCGGCGGCATCGGATGTATGCATGGGTATCACGGCTTCGACCGGATCAACGCATTCGATCACCTTTGCTATAAACCGCGGATGGGCGTGTCCGCCTGTACGTATCCTCAGCGCGTTATGTCTGCTGCAAAAATCGGCCAGTCTTTCATTATAGGCTTCTCCTCCGATCTCCTTATTGATATAGCCTTCCCACATGGAGAAAATGAGGACGGGTTCAAGATCCGAGAACTCCTCGAACAGGTCTTCATCATATTCGGATACAACCGTGACAAATCCCTCTTTCCTCATATGCTGTCTCTGTACCGCAAAGGACCGCCTGTATTTTTCACTTGTATCCGCAGAGTCATTCCTGCGAAGCACCGGCCACGACAGTGAAAAGTCATAAACAAGCTCCGACGAGCGGGACATCTCATTGAACACTTTCATTTGATCGAGGATATGCCGGGCTGCGTAGAAACCCATTCCGTTTGCACGGGCCGCGCGGTAGAAGGAGAGCAGGGAATCGGCGTTGGTCGAAGATATCTTCAGGAATACATGCTTCCGCTCCCTGAAAAGCTCCGCAAGCTCATTCTGCATGTCCTTTTCGGTATATACAGCCCTGCCGGGATCACTTCCCGCAAGTGTCCCTTCGGTGATGAGCACATCCACCCGGCGCCTGCCCTTCAGCTTTATCTCATTTTCTATCGTATCCGTCATGATATCGATATCCGTTCCGTTGATCACCTTATGTCCTCTGTATCCGTGATCCCGGTAATCCCCGGTGTGAAGGATGGTTTTTCCCGGCGTTTCCACAAAGAACATATATGAATCGAATGCGGAATGATCCACATGATACGGCGTAACGACCGTATCCTTTATCACAACGCCCTTATTTTCTTCAAAGGTATGAATGTTTTTCCCGGAGTCTATCCGTTTCACATGTTCCTTCATCCTGAGGGCTGTGTAATTGTTCAGAAGCACCCGTCTTGTACACTCGCCCATGTACAGAGGGACGCTTTCGGGGATCTCCATGAATCTGCCGATATGATCCGCATGATAATGAGTGAAGAAGACTGCATCAACGTTTTCCCTGTCCCAGTCAATGCTGAAATTCTCCACATGCGTATTTCCGGGGAGATCCTCCCCGTAATCTATGACGATCTTTGCCTGATCCGTAGTGATCACGGTCACATTTCCGCCTACCTGATTCCCTTTAAACACTCTTATATCCGTCATTACTGTCGCCCCTTTCCTTTTTCCGCCGCGATCCCGTTGCCGGGCTGATGGCTGTAAGCATATAATAGCCGGATGTATGTGCGTTTTTTAGCGCATTAAGAAAGAGCCCTGTCCCTGATAATTCCAGAGCGCCAGAGGCAGAGTCCTGTTCTCATTGGACTGGGTCAGGGTAAATGCGAAAATGAATTCATTCCAGATGTTGACGCCGTTGTAAATGGCCTTTTCTTTTATTCCTTAAAAGCGGGCCATTATGCTGATGCTTGTAGATCTCCACAGATAATGTATAATATTGAAAGGGGTTTGCCCCAAATAACAGAAATTTACGGAAGTGACCGGAAACAGGGCAGCATAACGGTAAAGGAGCAGCATATGCAGGACATCAATTCCGAAAGCCGGGTGGGGCTGAGGCATTACAGCCGGAACCTGGAAATGGCCGGACGGGAATACATCCTGTTCGGAGTGTGGTACGTCATCAGGATCTTCATGTCGATCACCATGAACGGCGAAAGGTGGCAGGAGTTTGTGAGCACCTTTGACATTGAGGGGCTCAGCAGTTTTGAGCTGAAGATCATATACGCCGTCGTGTTTCTTATATTTGCGGCAGTGGTCATCGTCCTGCATTTTTTCATAGGCAGATCCGCCGTGAGATACAGCAAGGGAAAGAAGAAAGGAAAGGGTTTTATCATAATAGGAGTCTTCATGATCATCTCTCTCCTGACAGGCATCCCGGGTTATTTTGTGGATGAAAACGGAGCGCCGGTTTCCTTTGATACAACGATCCTGGCTTCTATCCTCGTGGATCTGACGATCGCCTTCCTGTTCTTCGACATGATCTATTCGACCATCATGATAGACAGGTGCAGGCGCCGGATAAAAGAACAGGAGGCCACATAACATGCAGGAAGACTTCCATTATTACGCCACATACTGCGCTGCATATCTCGCAGGGTATTCCCACGAAGAGAGCATGGACATCTGCTATGCCGCTCAGTTCGTAGACCTCTGCTCCAGGACGCTCCTGTCCAAGCTGAAAGCGCCTTCGGACGCCGCGACGACCCAGCTCCAGCTGGAGATGATGGACGCCAGAACGGACATTATCGGGCTACAGGACATCACCAGGATCTGGGCGTCCTTCCATTTTCTTCCGAGAGATCTTTACGTGCAAAAAAAATGGCATGGCAGGAGATACATGAACAAGTTCCGCCTGATATGCGGCCCGAACGGCGACCTGGTGAGCAGGACCATCGAGACCGCAAAGGGGAAGCCGCTTCAGAGTGTGGGTATCGCCATGCACGTTGTGGCGGACACCTGGGCTCATGCTAATTTTGCGGGAACGCCTTCCCTGGTGATAAACAACACCTCGGATGATTTCTTTGAGCTGCTGCCCGGTGAGAATGGGGAGGAGACTGAGAGGAAGATACGCTTCCGCCACAATCCCTCCGCACCCGACGATCTGGAAAAGAGTCTGTACACGAACACCCTTTTTCAGAGGGACGAGAACACGATAATGAACCTGGGGCACGGAAGAGCAGGCCATCTCCCGGATTATTCATTTGTAAAATACGGATATCTCCCGGCCTGGAATGAATACAGGGTGCTGATCAAGGATAACCCGTCGGATTACCGGCATGCTTTCTGCCAGCTCATTCAGGCTATGAGATACCTGCGGGGAGACATAGAGGAATTCAAAACCGGCACCTATGCCTTCGACGCCATCGAGCCCTATGAGGAAAGGATAGACACCATCATAAGGACCCGCCAGTTGGACGCCTGCAAGGATTGGAAAGCCTTCGGAGAAGAGCTTTCGGGCGAGACAATAGAGGATTTCGACATCAATAAATACCAGGAGGAGTACGTAAAGGCGCCCGCAGGCGAAAAGGACTCGACATATATCGGTAAGTTTATAAAGGGAGCTGTCGCTCATAAGAGTATGGTCTGCCATGAGATATTCGCATCGGGAAATCATCTGGCAGGATTTGTGGAGGAACTGTTCAAATGACAAAACTTCAAAGAGCAAAAGAAATAGCCATTGGAGTATTTCTGATCCTGATCTCGGCTTTGATCATCGCGTCCCCAAAGGACGACGGCTATGAACTGATAATATTCATCTTCGGGGTGTACTTTACGATAAAGGGGCTTTCGTCATTGTTCTTTTTCGCAACCATGGCCCGGCATATGGTCGGAGGGCGAACCTCTCTTTATAACGGCGTCATTATGCTGAATCTGGGACTCCTCACCATCACGCTTACGGACGTCTCCCACTACTATATCATGCTCTACCTGATCGTGATACACCTTTTTTCCGGCGCCGTCGATGTCCTCAGGGCCATGGAGGCCAGGCGCGTCGGAGCGGGGGCCTGGAAGATGAAGCTCAGCCACGGCATGATCAACATCTCTATGGCGCTCATATGCATCATTTTCATAAAGCATTCCGGGCTTGCTATCATAGTGTACTGCGTCGGACTGATCTACTCTTCCGTGCTCCGCATCGTTTCAGCCTGCCGTAAAACGAAGATGGTGTATATACAATGATTCCCCTTTAATGCTTACAAAAGCCCCCACCCGTTCAGGGTGGGGGCTTTGCTGTGCCGGCGATGAGCCATGCGGTTCCGTCACGAACCGGTCTTCCATTCTCCGTCGATATAGGCGCCTCTGTAATCGCCCTGCTTGGGTGCGATCTTGAAAGGCAGGACCCTGACACCGCCGAAAGCGCCGATACCGCGGAGTGTCACCTTTGCAGTTCCGGGCTTAACGTTTTTGTTGTAAGTGACGACCTCGAAATCCTCATCGGGCACAAGGGCCTTATTCAGGTTAAGAACGCCTTTCAGATCCTCTTCCTTAAGCCTGATGGGCTTTCCGGAGTATATCTGATTCTTCAGCTTCCCGGCCTTTGCCTTCTTGAGATGAATATCGCCCTTGATATAGCGGTAACTGACCGTCATATTGCCCTCGTAATTTCCTTCGCCTTTCAGGGTGACCGTTACGGTCCCTTCTTCATCGGGACCCGTATAATCGGAGCCAAGGCTGTAGTCCTTCTTTGAAAGCTTCTTTCCGTCCAGATCGGTGATCGTGACCTTGGGATTTTGGAAGCCCTTCTTCGATTCCACAACATCCTCCACAACGATGTTCCCGGAAAGAGTTTCTATATCCTGTTTTACCACCTCAAAGTTCACCGGCTTCGAACCCTTGTATCTGCCTTTGCCCTTCACCGTGACAACGGCTGCGTTCCCGACAGAGGTGTTCTTGCTGTATGACAGGGTGTAATCCTTACCCTCCCTGAGGGTCTTATCTCTGTCAACCACCTTTACCGGAGGCTTTGCGCCGCCTTTAGCATATCTCACGGGCATGTTCCCGCTCAGTGTACATTCGATATCCTTATCTGCGATATCCCTGCCCTTGCTGATGGTAAAGGTCTGGATCTTTATACCCGCATATCCTGCCGCATTGCCTTCTACAGCCCTGAACTCGATGACTCCCTTTCCGGGTTCCACATTGTAACGGATGTCCGTCACCTCGTAATCCTCATCCTCTTTGAGCGTCGTCTTGCCCAGTTTGAGAGTGTAGCTTCCCTTCCGGGGTTCGATGGGTTCTCCCGTCCAGGTATATTTCTTCGGATCCATCGCTACGCTCGCCTTTGACAGCAGCAGATTCTTGTCGGCTATCACGGTTACAGCTACAGTGGTCGACTCGGTAAAGCTGTCATTCTTCGGGGTCAGAGTCACTGTATAATCACCGGCTGCAGAGACTCCCTGGACTTCGTTGTCATCCGAATCCCTGTAGGTGAATTCGAAGTTGCTCTTACTTACAGCCTTGCCGGACTCCGCCATCATGACGGGAGGCACGGGCTTCTGGAGTTTACCCTTTCCGGAGACTGCCACCGCTATGTCTGACGCGGTCACATCTTCCCCAAGCACGGCCGGCGTGATCTTAAAGCTTACGCTCTGAGGAGGTGTCGACTTATAACTTCCCTTGAACTTCAGATCGATAACAGCCGTTGAATTTGCTTTCTTATTATTGCTGAACTTCGCGCTGTAGTCCTTTTTGGGATCCAGAAGTCTGATACCGTCAAATACGTGGAACTCAGGTTTGATGGCGCTCCCAGTGTAAGTGTAGCTTTCATGAAGTCCGGAGACCCAGATCCTGGACTTGATATCGATAACATTTCCGTATCTGTCGGTGACAGTTCTGTAGATTTCCTCTCCGGACACGGTGACGATCACTGTGGTACAGCCGTCCTTATCGGTGAGTACGTTGACAGACAGAGTGCTCCTCCCGCTCTCGTCTTTGGAATCCTCCAAAAGATCCTCAAAGCCGGGGTCCTCTTCGGTGCTGGGGATTATCTCATTCTGTGTAACGTGACAGCGCACACAAGTCTTTTCCATCAGTCCTTCTGTATACTGCCCGGGTTCCATCATTATCACGCCGCCGTCAAACAGGTGGTTCGTGGGGTCGATGGGTAACTCTTCACCCTGTTTTATCATCTGCCCGCAATCCAGGCACCAGGTGTCGCCGGTATAACCCTTCTCCGTGCAGTTAGGTATCTTCTTGTCCCTGACCTCAACGCTGAGATGATTGCACTCTGTCATGATCCCAAAGTCATCGCTGATGAGCTTCGATACATTGCCGTCACTGACAGTGACAGTGGCAGTGTAGGTCCCCAGCTCGGTGGGACCTGCAGGGGACGGCCCAAATTGGGTATCACCGCGTCCTGTGTAACTGATGTCACTCAAAGTGATCTCGGAAGGGAATCCTGCATCCTTGATAAGTCTGGCTTTCACAGCCTTACCGTCATAGATCCTGCCGATAGCGGATATCCGTACCCTGTATTCCTTGTTCTGGCCATAAGGGCAGTCCTCCGCAGTACATTTTACACTGGCAGTATCGCCATCAGCTGTAATGACCCAGGCGTGCTCATGAGGGGTAAGGGTATTGGTCACTACGAAGTCGCCTTTGGTACCCTCCTCAGATACTACTATCGAAGTCGTATAGCCGGGTATCTCATCCTCCGTTACGGTAAATTCCGTATCGCCCTCATCCAGATTTGTTATATCAAAGAACCATACCATATCACCCCATTCATCGGGTTCTACAAATTGTGATGCGACCTCCTCACCGTCCTTGAACAGATGGATTCCGACCTTGTCGGGACGGATGCCCTTTACGTTGTCATCGTCATCCCATACCACAGTTCCTCTCAGGGATTTGGCATCGGGGACATGGACATTGATCACATCAAAGCCTTCTATATCCTCCGAATAACCTTCTATGTCGCTCTCTATCAAAGTGTATTGGATCTTTTCACCGTCAGCATACATGGGAAGAGTACCGAAATCCCACTTCCAGCTACCTTTGGCTTCCACCATGTTTGAAGAGACCGCTGCTTTATTGGTTGAGAGCGTGAGGGTTACCATATCCGGGCGTATGTGATCCTTATCATTTTCGTCATCCCATATTATCGTACCGGAAGCCTCTATCTCTCTCTTGGGGGTATGGTACATCTCGATCCGATAACCCAGTCCGTGGACAGACACGATCTCATAACGGTACTGTCCCTCGGTATCCCTGCCATTAGGATTCTCCGGGGTGATATTTACCCTGTCCCATTGAGGAACGATGACGCCCGGATCGGCAATAGCATCCTCAATGATCCCGGTGTAAAGCTTTTCTACTTCCAGATCATATGAGTTTTCTCCGACCTTAACAGTCAGCTTATCGGGTCTCAGGATATCAGCATCCTCCCCATCCTTCCAGATGGCCTGTATGAAGTGCTTGGGCTTATCGGCCCACTGGGCAGTAAAGGTTACATTCTCCGTCACTTCGAAGATCTCCCCGGGGAGATGAAGTGCCTCCTCGGACGCCCCTTTGGCCATCCAACCCGCGAAGAATTTGCCCTCGGAATTAGTGGAATCCTCATAGATGCAGCCCTTGACCGTTATCATGGTGCCCTTGAGAACGGTAAAGTTCTGATCCCCTTCTTCCTTGCCTTTGCCGGAGCTTACAGTGACATTGCAGTACTGCATCTGGCCGTCCTTAAAGTTCGAACCCCAGACAAACCGGTTTACTTTCTCGTTGGCACAGTCGAATCTGACCATTCCCACATATCCGCCCTTCTGGTCGAAAGCCTTTCCGTAATCAAAGAGATTGGCATGTACGATACCAGCGATCTGACGTGGGTTATGAAATGGTGCATCCGTGCCGTTGGTACCTATTGAATAGGAGTAGCGTTTTACTTCCGGTTCGGCTTTGGTCGGCGGCATTTCATGGCTTGCATCGGTCAGAAGTTCCGGCATGCCGTATTTATCAATGAACTGGTTGATATGTTTTATCTTTTCGGATGCTTTGTCCTTGTAGCTGCCTTCGGGAGAAAAGATGACAGTGGAATCCAGATCAAAGCTGATCCCTCCCACATCGCCGCCTTCCATGACGATCTTCCCGCGGCATTCCTTAAGCTTGGGCATCCTGGTGCATGCCTTGCCAAAAACGCCATCCTCCATATAGAGGAAGGATTCGCCGGTGGAAGGATTGATCTCAAGGGATAATTCTCTCAGTATCCTCTTAAGCCTTGTATGGACCTCCTTCTCATGTTTGTCATCCGTGGTTTCCGATTCATATCCCATGATCACGGTCTCCGTCGGATGCTTTGTAAGGAAATCCTTCGTCCAGTCCAGTATCTCATTAAAGTTCAGATAGTCCCCATCGTGATCCAGGGCGTAATAAGTGCCGAAGAAAGTCTTGCCATGGCAGATCCACAGGTTCTTTCCATCATCAAAGTAGGTATTTTTGACCAGATAATCCGTTTTGATGTGTCTGGGATTCAGACGGATATCGAGATAGCGGATTCCGTCTGTCAGCTGCTCATCAATATACCTGACCTGTGCGTGAGCCTGATCGGCGCCTATCCAGAGAGCCTTTCCACCCTTGGCAGACATGTTTCTGGTCCCGGAATCGTGGGTACCCGGTATATTGAATTCGGTCAGATACCGTTCGCCGGAAATACCTGCCATCCAGTTGACGGGGCTGAGACTGTCCGTCCTGATGTTTTCATTCTTATCGATGAAAGGCTTTGCGGTGCCATATTCATCTTCTTTGACCCCGTCAATGTACGCTTCCCCATTTCCTTCATTCAGATAGATCCCGTATCCGTAACTGGATGTAAAGAACTTCGAAGGAGGCAATTTTCCCTGAACCGATTCAAAACCATTCGTGAAGATAACTCCCCATTTGTCGCCCTCCAGAGCCACACCTATGTCCGCAGCATCTTCGGTGAGTTTATCTGCAAGCGAGATCTTCCTGTCGCCGCACAGATAGATGTCGCCGCCGTAATTTTCGCGGACCACCAGGGAACCGGAGACATTCAGACCCGCGGTCTCTTTGTTCACGTAAACGCCTCCGCCCGCCATATGGCCTGTATTCGAGGAGATCTGACCATTGTACAGATTCAGGGTTCCTCCGTTATTTATATAGACGCCTCCGCCGTACTCATTGGCAGTATTACCGGTGAGGGTACAACCATCCAATGTGACGGTACAATCGAATACACGGACGGCGCCGCCGGATTTCCGGGCCTGGTTATCTGAAAAAGTGGTTGATGTGACAGTGGCATCTCCGTAGGTGCACATTCCTCCGCCGTCTGTGGCAGCCACATTCCCGGTGATGACGCATTCACGGATGTCAATGGTCGCGTCCTCCCCGTTATATATACCGCCTCCCTCGGCATTTCCGCTGTTGCCCGAGATCCTGCAGTTCTGAAGGGTGGCATTCTTCTTGTTATTTACGCCTGCACCTCCGTCCTCGGTAGCGGTATTGCCGGACACCTCCACGTTCTGAAGACTGATGTTTCCGCCCAGGTTTAAGATACCGCCGCAGTCCTCAGCCGTGTTTCCGGCGATGATCCCGCCGTCCATGACGAGATTTCCCGAATCCACAACTATGCCGCCGCCGTCCAGATCGGTCCTGTTCCCTGTTATCCGGCAGTTTTTGAGGGTCAGCGTCCTGCCTTCGATGGTGGCCAGACGCAGGCCGCCCGCTCCGGTACCGTCATCCCTGGACCAGTTGTCTTTTATAGTACAGTTCTCAATAACAGAATCAGCCCCGAGCCATACGTTCATACCGCCGCCGTTCTTGTCGCAGTAGTTGTAATTTATGGTGGCGTTTTTCAGATTCAG
>JAEELB010000080.1 GCA_016288705.1 Lachnospiraceae bacterium
CCGTTCCTGTGTTCCCGGTGATGGTGTAGCCGTCCCCGGGCAGTACCCCGGTCTGCTCCTCCCCGGTCCATCTGAGACCTTTTACCGCCGCAGGGATCTCAACTGCTATTCTGTCCACAAGCGTAATGACGACCCTGACTCCGGAGACCTCATAATTCGTGGAATAGATATCCACAGGGATGGTGACGGTATCTCCCGCTTTTCCTCCGGTGATCACAGCAGTCACGGTGCCGTCATTTTTGTTTACAGAGACTTCCGAGACCTGTACGGTACCGGTGGTCCCGATCTCCGAAGCCAATACATTGTATGAAAGCGTCCCGGCGTCAGCGGGCATCTTTCCCGCCACGGAAGCGCTAAACAGATCCGTATCGGTCACATTTCTCGTAACAGTAATGTCATCAATGACCTGCGCATCCGCCTTCGTGATGTCGGCCTTCGTTGTGGTCTGCTGTACGCTGTCCGACAGCGCATAGTTATCCTTGGCAGTTCCGTCAAGAGCAATACTACTGATGTTGACAGTCTTATCTGTCCCGGCATTTGCGTCGGTAAATTCACCCGACGCAGTGACGGTCAGACCGCTTATCGTTTCCCCATTGAACTTCACTCCTGAAAAGTCCAGTTCCGCATCTGTTTTTCCATTATAGACCTTATTCTTTGCCGTAATGCCGCTGACCACAACAGGCTTGGGCGTGATCGTGACGGTTACGTACCCGGTATAATCCTCATAACCACCCGCCGTTACCTTGAAATAGACTGTCTTCGGGCTTTCCGATACATTGGTTATCATCGGGGATTCATCAAGATCACACGTTCCCTCTGTTTTACCATATTTAACCATCGCTTCGCTGTCCGGAGTAGCCACTGTCACAGCGGCGCCATGAGCTTCACCATCGTAGACTGCCGTCACATCGGGGGCGGTCACGCCAATCAGATCATCTCTCACGGTCAGCACTCCGTCTTCCCGGTAAATTTTGTAACCACTCGTCACATCATTGCCGTCTGCATCCGTGATAAGGATCTGTCCCACTTTGATCTCGCCGGATGTAGTGACTGTATCCGTTGCACTGGAGGTCAGAGTAACCGATGAGATCCTGTGACCTTCGATAAGCGAGCAGGCCACTAAGCTTATTTTATCCACGTGGGAAACAACCGTACCATTCAATCCGACACTCTGATCCTTTGCCTTGACGGTAATGGTCCAGGGAGTGATAGTTGCTTTCGCGGTTTTCTGGCTTTCCTCACTTACCGTATAATTTGAAGAACAATATCCCCCCAGCTTGATGTCAAGCTCTGCTGTCTTATTCTCTCCCGGTTTTGCATCCTCAAACTGAGCCGTGGTCTTTCTCGAAACTGTAAGGTTAATGTCCGAAAACTTATCTTTCTCCACTATTCCTTCTATCTGAGCATCACCTACAGTGCCGATCGAGTTATTCGTCAATTTGATCGAACCCGCCGCCGTGCCGTCATATGTTTTATCGTAAACTGTTATACCGGTAACCTTAACCGGTTTGGGCGTGACATTTGCAGAAAGGCTGTTCTGATCAGCGTAAGCCGCGTAGTTATCCTTAGAGGCTCCGTCCAGGGTGATCTTTGTAACCGTAACGGGCTTATTTTCTCCCGCATCCGCATACTTAAACCTGCCTTCAAGAGAATCTATCGTGACCGTATCGCCTGATATGATATCGGCGGAGCTCGGTGCGCCTCCGGAAAGGGTCACATTACACGTCCCGTCATACACCTTGTCCGAAGCCGTAACTCCGGAGACTCTGACCCGTTTTTTAGCAATGCTGACAGTCATGCTGTTGGGTCCGAAGGTATTCGAACCATTGTCCGTTACTTTGTACCAGACGCGATAGGTCCCGGCATTGCAGGCGGTGGGAATAACAGATGAGTAGCTTTCTTCAGCGGGTTCACTTTCTGACACTGCATAAACCATGCTGCATCCGGAAGGGATAGTTCCCATATCATTTTTTATCAGGTTTTGAGGATTTCCGTTATATTCAAGACCGCTTACCGCCTCAGGCTGCATCAGCGCAACGGGAGCACTGGCATAGTTGGTCGCCTTATAATCTTCCTTCGCATCCTCCGCAAAAATATAGATGTGGTCAGTTTTGCTGTTGTATCCATTCGGAAGAGTAAAGGTTCCCGCACCGCTTGCCGTTCCGTCATTAAAGGTCAATGAGGACGCCAGCCTCTCATATTTCTTGATCTTTCCGCTTTTTCTGTCGCCTCGCACCACCAGCACGCTGACACGATCAGCATCGATGCCATCGTCCGGATCCTTATCCGTAACGGTAAAGGGCACTGTCACGGTACTGCCGTCAATGGTGATGTTCTGCCCCCGGGTGATGGCAGTCTCCAGCCCGTCACAGATCAGTGTAAGTTTGAACTTACGCTCATATACCGGACTACCGTATTCTGAAATTTCGGATCCATTGTCTTCCACAACAGTTGACAGCAGGACCGAATCCAGATCCACGTTTAAAGCAGGGCTGGGACCAACATCGCTAAAGTTTACCTCATTCGTAGCGAAGTATCCGCCGCTTTGGTAAGAAAACCCACTGGTTTCACTGACACCGTAGACAAATCCGGCATGATGCGGATATCTGGGGGAATAAAAAGACGATCTAAGCCACCAGTTCCCGGAATTCCTAACCGGGTAACAATTAGAGCAAGTATTATAAGAACCATCACTTGTCTTTACCCGATTAAGAGCATCTGAGGTAGTGCCGTAGGCTTTGAATGCGAAGGAATATCCATAGTCCTCCCTTGACGCTTCCACGGCATCCAGGGCAAAAACCTTATCGTCCTTTAAGGGTGCATAGCTCACGTTGTAAAATCCCACCCCATCATTTTCAACAGGGGCAGGCTTTGTACTGCTTGCTATTCCCCTGATCTCAGCCTCCGAAAACTGCTGGAGAAATCCATCATTCCTGTCATTCATCCAGGCCTTCAGATCGCTGTACTCCCATTCACCGGCTCTTTCGGCCCCCTCATTGGGCTTGGCGTCATTATCAAAATGGAGGTGCCCGAACGTGCTTCCAATTGAAACATTACCTATAACGCTATCGCTGTCTAACAACATGGTATGTTTTGGGGGAAGGATACCGTCGTCCGCGCTGAACTCGGTTGTATCTGTATCCAGAACGCGGAACAGATGTCCGCCATAATAAACGTAGTCGCCTGTCCAGGGATATTTATCATGTTCAGGAACTTTTGGGTCACTAATGCCGGAAACGCCCAGCGTGGTCACTCCCTGAGTATTATTATTATCAGTCCCTGAATCGGCTTTCACGATCGGTGCCTGTCCCGGCAGCAGCCCGGTAAGCATTGTAAATAATACGGCACCTGCCACGATCCTTCTCAATGAGCTTTCCCTCTTCTTCATTTTCACAGTCTCCTTCATATTAAGTAGTGATTGTTGAGCCGAAACACGCAAGTCGATCCATTTTACAACAGAAAACGTGATCAGTCCAGTCGGGAATGCAGGTTTCAGATCATTTTCGCCGGATTATGTGTCGAATTATACGTTTTCCTTTGTGCATATTGTACAAACCAAAAAACCGCAGCCATCCGACGTTATGTCAGACAACCACGGGCACCCCTCAAACCATATTAAACCCTCTTTGCATACGACAGTGCGATCCACCCTGCACCGCTCTTCAGCCTTCCCCATCCTGCCTCAGATCCTTTCCCAACTTTCACCTCAACTGTTTGTTGCAAAATAAAAATACACAAAGGGTCAATTTCACCCGACGCTAACAATACATATATTTTATTTGTTTCTGTAAATAAAATAAAGCCCACTTATAAGGTGAGCTTCATTTCATATCCTGATTTAACTGTGAATAGTAACCTTCAATCGGCCATTACCCATTTATCCAAATATTTGTAGCGTTATATTATACCTCTATCCTCACATCCCCACTCCCACCATTCCGGTGGAAATATCACTCTATCGCTCCGATCTCCGTGTAGATCATCCCGTGCTTGCCGCGGTCGGACCTCATGAGTGAGACCCTCGTTGCCTTCATATGCCCCTTTGGTGGATCCGATACCGGTATTTCCCGACCGCCTTTGTATGAGCACTTCCTTATGAGAGTAATATGCGGTGAGAACCGCTTCCGGTCGAAGGGGATACCGCACTCTGCGAGGGCTCTGCGGAGTTTCTTTACATATCCGGCAAGCTGAGGATTTTCTTTCAGTCCCACCCAGAACAGATCCCCGAAGCTCCCAACGCCGTCAAGGCTGATGTCTATCGGGCGAAACTCCACTTGTTCCATAGCTTCCAGCACGTCCTCCGGATCACCGTAATCTCCTATAACCGCAAGCGTGATATGAATGTTCTCCCGTTTGGTATAGTTCCCGGTCACCCCCTGCGCCCTCAGATCATCCTGGAAATCGGTGAGCGCATCCAGAATCTTTTCATCAAACCGTATCGCAATAAACAGTCTCAACAGCCTTACTCCTGTGGATCAAGCGCCTTGCAAAATGCGCTTATCTTCGCATCCATATCATCGCTTTTCCTTGCCTTGGGATCAATAAAAACGGCTTTTTGATCAAAGTCTTCTATCCCAAGGGCCTTCGCAAGCTTTGCGAGGGCCTTTTCGGCTCCGGAACCGCTCTGACAGGCAAATGCAGCAAACTTCTTGCCTTTCAGTCCGTCCTTATTATCTTCAATAAAGGTTCTGATGGGGGGCGTGAAATTCGATGCCCACACCGGGAACCCGAAGATGATGCGCTCATATGCGGACAGATCCACATCATATGCTTCCAATTCCGGCTTTTCCGCCATCACGGCGCTCTTTCCGCCCCAGAAGAACTTGGCAAAGCCTTTGTCGTGATATGCCTTCTTCGGCACGAGCTTCAGCAGCTCAGCCCCGGTGGCCTCCCTGATCTGCCCGGCAACATATTCCGTATTGCCTTCAAGCGAAAAATAAACGATCAGCGTCTTCATTATTCAGCACCCTCCTCACTTGATTCATTGCTCAGGATCCCGTATCAGCACCCTTTTCTTCCGCTCTTATGATCGGCAACCGAGCAGGCATCGGGCGTCCCATACTCGATCAGTCCCGCATCCGCGGGATCTATGGAAATCCTGCCATCTTCGAACACAAATGCCGGGATCCCCACATCTCCGATCTCCTTACTGTGATCAAAGACGGGACTGCTGTCACGGAGTCTTGTGAACTCGCTCATATTGCGGATGTTTTCACCTATGTTTATGTACTGAAACTCGTTTTCCCGTCCTTTGATCTGCTCATGAACATAATCACAGTATGGACAGGTGGGCATTCCGTAGATCCTGATCATTGCTAACCTCCAATCACTTCCTTTTCAACCTTCTCTCGGTTGAACTTTTCCTTTGGCTGCTTACATCTCTCACATTCGCGCGGCTTATCGCATCTGCTCATCGAACTCCTTCTTCGCTTTTTCCATCTCGGAAGATCCGAAAGCGCACAGCTTCACATCGATCTCATAATCAGGATGTTCTTCCGTGAATCTCTTATAAGCCCTGACGCACTGCTTAGTCGATTCCGCCACGGGATTTTCAAGGTTTCCGCCAAATATGCTTGAACTTATCAGCGGAAATGAGATGCTGTGATAGCCGTTCTCCATAAGCACCCGAAGGGAGTTGTAATAAACCATGAACAACTCCTCAAAAGCCGTGGGGGTAACGCCGAAATTCGGCCCCACCGCATGGATCACCGCTCTGGCATTTTTCATATTGAATGCAGGAGTAATAACGGCGTCGCCGTCCTTTAAAGGCGTGTCATACTTTTTACAGGCCTCCGTAAGCTCCCGCATCCCGGCTTTATCAAAGATCACGCCGCATATGCCGCCGCCGGCCCACAGGCCCCTGTTCGCCGCATTCACAACGGCATCGACCTCCTGATCCGCACAAGACGCGTGTAATAATTCTATCCTGCTCATACACTATACCTCACAATCCAAACTCCCCGCAAAGCCTGTCGTAGCGAGACTGCTCCTTTTCCTTCACCGGCTTTGCAGGATCGTTCATGCAATGGTGAATGACATCCGCATCCTTCAAAACTTCATCCATGGGGCTGTCTTCGGAGGCCTTGTCGTCATGGTGATAAATGGCGGAGCAGATCATTTCCGTCTCTGCCTCGTCAGTCAGCTCGAGTTCCGTGAGTATCTTCCTGGCAAGGTCAGCGCCTTTATGGGCGTGATCATCATAGGAGCCTGTCTTGTAGGCGTGCAGATCATGCAGCATGCCCGCCATGGCTGCGATCTCCGGATCAAGGCCCCGCTTCTTCGCCAGCATGACAGCGGCAAGGGACACCCCGTAGAGATGAGCGATGGCGCCGGTCCTTTTGTCCGGATCCTCCATCTTGTTGATCACATGGTTTATGTGTTTTCGAAGTGCTTTTAGTCGGGTCATGATACCTCCTTCCGGTCAGCCTCCTTGAAACCTTACATGTAACCCTTCACCCATCATGCTTCACAACATCACAGAGCATTCCTTTCCTCCATTTTCGATCAAACAGCTACTAAACAGCAGAATTTCACCATATAACCTTTTCTATTACTTATACAGAAAACTTATATTTCCCTTTTCCCATTCCTTCTACCGGAACAATGATCTTCAGTTCATCCTCCATCCTTTTCAAATAGGACGTTGCTGTCACTTCCGAACATCCCAGAATTTCTACTACTCGAGAATTCCCAAAAACCTCTGTCCCGATTTTCTCATATAACTTCAATACGTTTTGTTTTATTTTATTTGTATACCCCGAATCCAAGATTTTCTGCTTGAAATCTTTGGTTTCAG
>JAEELB010000081.1 GCA_016288705.1 Lachnospiraceae bacterium
AAAGTTAGGATAAGGCGACGGGTATGGGTCGTCTTATCCTAACTTTTCGGGTTTGTGCGAAGATCTCGGATCCCTTCAGCTGTAGTAGCTCACGCCCACAATGATCCTCGGGACTTCGTCTCGCTACATCCTTACATGTTCATACTGTGAATAGTAACCCGTGATAACCCATCTTTGGATGTGGGGGTGTCATTTTGGCCGTTTTTGATATATAATTCTTCCCTGTATCATGAATGGGACGGCATGGGGATGCCTGAGCGTCAGTCCGGAACTGTGCGAAGGGCAGTGGGCGGTCGGCATGGAATAAGAGGCCGCTGTGCGCCTTGGCTGCTGCTTGCATGCAGGGATGGCCGGCGCGGAGACGGAGGCCACTGAATGGTCCCTGTCTGCTGCACCTTGGGAACGCCGGGTGTGGAAACGGAGGATCACCGATTATGTCCTGCCTGCTGTCTGCATGCAGGGAACGTTTGGTATGGAAATGGAGAAACAGATGGAATACCGTGACAGAAGATTTACCGAAGAAAGAGCCTTGTTTGGAAGCCGTGACTTAACCATAAACGGCTGTGTTTTCGATGTCGGGGAATCACCCCTGAAGGAGAGCAGGAAGATAAATGCTTCCCAGAGTCTGTTCCGCTATAAATATCCCTTCTGGTACTGCGAGGATATCGACCTTGAAAGAGTGACTTTCTTTGAGATGGCCAGAGCGGGGGTTTGGTATACAAAGAGGTTTTCGATGAAGAATTCCATCGTCGAGGCGCCGAAGAATTTCAGGCGATGTGAGGATATATCCCTGACCAACGTCATGATCCCCCATGCCGAGGAAACATTATGGTTCTGCAGAAACGTGAATCTTGAGGGGGTCAAGGCAAACGGCCCTTATTTCGCCATGGGCTCCAGCCATGTGCGGGTAAAGGATCTGGATCTGATAGGCGACTACAGCTTTGACGGCGTGGTGGACTGCGAGGTATGGGACTCACATCTGGCAAGCAAGGATGCTTTCTGGAACACCTCCGGCGTCGTCATCAGGAATTCCTTCATCACGGGTGAGTATCTGGGGTGGAACGCAAAGGATCTGACCCTCATAGACTGTACGATAGAAAGCCTGCAGGGCATGTGCTATATCGATAACCTGGTCATGAAGAACTGCAGGCTCATCAATACTAATCTGGCGTTTGAGTACTGCAGTGTGGATGCGGATCTGAAGGGATCCGTCGACAGCGTTTTCAATCCGAAAAAAGGGATCATACGCGCGGACCATATCGAGCATCTGGTGATGCAGGAAGGGGTGATCGATCCGGGAGATACGGAGATCCTGTGTGAGTCGATTGGAGACAGAAGGGACACTCCCGACGGATTATGGTGAAACGGAGAATTGCGTGCATGTGTAAGGGGGGCTGCGGATTTGTACACCCCGGGGCCTATGCGGAGACGGATATCGACCTTTATTTCGGAATCCGGGCAGACAGGCGCACTTAGAGGAGCAACTTGAGAAAACATGAGATACGACTTTGACGAATTGACAGACCGCAGGCAGACACTGTCGCTTAAATGGGATGTGGACCCGGATGAGATCCCCATGTGGGTCGCGGATATGGATTTCACCACCGCACCCTGCGTGAGAGAGGCGATAGAAAAGAGGGCCGCACACGGGATCTTCGGTTACAGCATCGTGCCTGACGTGTGGTACGGCGCTTATCAGGCCTGGTGGGAAAAGCATCACGGCCTGACCATCGAAAAGGAATGGCTGATATTCACAACAGGGGTGATACCCGCAATGTCTACAGCCGTAAGGAAATTCACCACTCCTGCCGAAAAGGTGCTGATCCAGACCCCTGTGTACAATATCTTTTTCAATTCCGTGATCAATAACGGCAGGCGCGTCCTTGAAAGCCCTCTGATCTGCGAGAACGGCCGCTACCGCATGGACCTTGAGGATCTGGAAAAGAAGATGTCCGATCCCCAGTGCAGGATGATGCTATTATGCAATCCCCAGAATCCCGGGGGAGAGATATGGAGCGCGGACACGCTGAAAAGGGTGGGAGAACTTGCCCTTAAGCATCACGTGCTGGTGTTTTCCGACGAGATACACTGCGATATCACAGCCCCCGGAAAGGAGTATGTGCCTTATATGTCCGTTTCCGACGAGTGCCGGAATAACTGCATCACCGCCATTTCTCCCACTAAGGCGTTCAATATCGCAGGGATCAACACCGCCGCAGTGGCGGTATGCGACGAAGGGCTGAGACAGAGGATGGACAGGGCCCTCAATACCGACGAGGTGGCGGAACCCGGGTGCTTTGCGGTGGACGCTGCGGTTGCGGCTTTTTCGGATGAGGGATATGCGTGGCTTTCCGAACTTCGCCGGTATATTCAGAAGAATAAGGAAACAGTAAGGGATTATCTGAAGAGTGAACTCCCGGAGATAAAGCTCTTCTGCACCGATGCCACATATCTGCTGTGGATGGATATGAGCGCTCATCTGGACGGAACGGCTGAGAATGTCCGTGAGTTTCAGGGATTCCTCAGGAAGGAAGCCGGGATATATCTCTCGTCGGGCGATATCTACGGAGGGAACGGAGCCTCGTTTATGAGGATGAACGCAGCCTGTCCGGCTTCGAGGGTTTCGGAAGGTCTCGAACGGTTGAAGCGCGGTATTTCCATGTGGACCGGGCGTTGAAACGGGATAATACCGATTCAAATTCAGATATAGTCAAACAGCTGATACGTCTGTCCATCCCCACGATGGTCGAGGAGATACTGGTCACTGTCCTTCAGTACGTGGATGTGGCCATGGTGGGACACCTGGGGGAGGACGCCACGGCGGCTGTCAGCACCACTACTACCATAGGATGGCTCATCGGAGGCGTGATCCACGCCTTTGGCATCGCGATCCTTGCGCTGATGTCCCGCTCCATCGGGGAGAAGAACGGAGAACGGGTGGAAAAGCTTTCCCGGCAGGCGGTGCTCCTGGTGGTTGCGTGCGCGGTGATCTTCGGGACGGCGTCTCTCATCCTTTCGCCCTTCATACCCGTATGGATGGGGGCTGATGAGCGGATACGGGCCGATGCATCCCGGTATTTCTTTATCATAAGTCTCCCCATGCTTTTCAGAGCCGCGGAGCTGATCCTCGCTTCCTCCATCAGGGCTACCCTGGACACCAGGAGTCCCATGATCGTCGGGCTGTTTTCCGGGCTTCTGAACGTTCCCCTGGATTACCTTTTCATTTACGTGTTCGGATGGGGCGTGAAGGGGGCGGCATACGCCACCGCCATTTGCTACGTGGTGGGAGGAAGCCTCATGTTTCTGATCTTTGCCCGGAAAGAAGAGTTCAACTTCTCTTTCCGGACTGTGACGCCTGACGGAAAACTGCTTTCCGAGATAGGGAAGATCGCGGTCCCCGCAATGGCGACCCATGTCACCTCATGTCTGGGCTATGTGGTGTTCGCGGGCCTGGTGTCCGGTATGGGGACCACCATATTTGCGGCTCACTCCATCGCCGTTAACGCCGAGACCGTAGTTTACATACCGGGGTACGGGATCTCATCCGCCACTTCCGCAATGATCGGCGTTTCCCTGGGGGAGAAAAACGAGAGAAAATTCAGGACCGTATCCCGGGCCAGCGTATTTATGACCCTGGGGATCATGTGCATTAACGGTCTGCTGCTGTATTTATTTGCGTTTCCCTTTATGTCCTTATTTTCAAACAGCGGACCGGTAGTGGAGCTTGGGGGTCAGATGCTCAGGATGGTCGCGCTTTCCGAACCGTTCTTCGGCCTGATGATCTGCATGCAGGGTATATTCTACGGTATGGGGCGCACGAAAAATGTTTTTTACATCGAAACATTCTCAATGTGGTGCGTGCGGGTGTTCTTCACCTTCCTTGTGGTAAGGGTATGGAACCTGGGGCTTCGCGAGGTGTGGTTCTGTATGATCGCCGACAATATCACAAAGGCGGTGCTCCTGACGATCTCCATGATCATTGAGATGAGGGGGCGTATGAACAGCGCAGAAACGGCGGCGTCCGGGTGACTGACAGTCGGAAAACAAAGGTGCAGGGCCGGCTGATCTAATTATTAAAAAAATATAAAATTCTTAAAAAATAATTATTGACAAATAAACTGTTGTGTGTATAATTAAAAACAAGTTGAAACAGTTGTTGCGACCGGCGGGCGCCGGGAGCGGAAAAATCTATACTACAAAGAAAGTGGGGGACAGAAGAATGAAGAAGATTATGAACAAGAAAGGCTTTACACTGGCCGAGCTGCTCGTCGTTGTGGCTATCATCGCTATCCTGGTAGCAGTGTCTATCCCGATCTTCACTTCTCAGATGGAGAAGAGCCGTGAAGCAACCGATATCGCAAACCTTCGCGCAGCTAAGGGTGAGGCAGTTACCATGTATCTGAGTGATGATTCTTTCACCGGCGGAAACTATGATGCCGATTCCGGAAAGCTCATCAGCGGAGCTCCTACAAAGACCTATGGTAAGGGAACCGCAGTTGTCGGAAATTCCACCAACACCCAGTTCAGCTACAGCCCCAGCACCGCTTATACCGGAAAGTACATCCACGTAGCGGTCGATTCAAAGGGTGAGTGCAAGTTCGAGTGGAAGTGATCGCAGAACAGTAAGTGGATCAGGACAGACAGTGTATGAGAGACGGGCACCGGTTTAACCGGTGCCTGTTTTGTATTTGGCAGTCAGGCTTTTTTTTGATATCATGAATGTATGTTTATAATAGAAAATTACTCAGTACATAGGAGTGTGGAATGAAAAAAAGACTTGCCGGTTTTGCCCTTGCTTTTCTGATCTCATTTCCTCTGGTTTTTTCTCTCATTTTTTTGGGATACTTCCCGCTGCAGTACGATATTGTCCTTCAGGCGGACAATATTGAAGGCGAGGGGATATGTCAGACATACGTGAGTCCCGAAAGCTTTTTTTCCCAGTACTATTCGGTCGCTCTGTATTTTGGAAGTGAACTGAAGAAAGGAACCATAAAGAACTTTCACTATGACGTGAAAGAGATCAAACTGATATTCTCCGATGTATCCGGGTTTGACCTCATTTCTATAGATTCATACGTTAACGGGATACATCTGACTCATTTGGATCCGGTGGACACCATGCCGGAAAGAGGGGAATACGATACTCCTGACGGGAAGATCAGCACGAAGGACGGAGTGCTTCATGTCCTTGTAAAGGATCCGCAGAACGGGATCACCATGTCTTTTCAAAGGGATTTTATACCCCTGTGGTTCGTGATAGCGTATTTTGCGGTGATATTCCTGATAACGGCTCTCGTTGCCCTGGTGATATACATAGTTTTGGACAGGATCCCGGCGCTTAAGTTCCCTCTGCTGGAAGCGTCCTGTATAACTGTCACCCTGCTTGCCGGCTGCTTTTTCTGCGGCAGCCTGCCTTATGTGACCTACAATTTCTTCGTCGTAAACTGGCTTCTGCTGTTTTCGGCAGGGCTGCTCTTAAATGCGTTTACGCTGCCGTTTCTCGGAACCCTGTTTGTAATGGCTTTTACCACCGTGTGGTACATCGCGAATTACTATGTGATAAGTCTGAGAAATAAACCCATTATGCCCGCGGATCTGAAAGCGCTGGGTACCGCGGCCGAGGTCATGGGGGGATATACTTTCATGCCCGGTTGGAAGATGGGGGCTGGGGTCATCGCAGTGGTCATTTATGCTGTTGTGACCGTGGTCACGTGGAAACAGGACCGGCCAAAGGAAAAAGAGCCCGTAAGAAAGCAGCTGATACTGCGGGGAGTTACGGCGCTTTGCGCAGTGGCTCTGTTTCTTGCGGGGGTCAACACTCATCTTTTCAAAGCCCTTAATTCCTTTGCATGGGATCCGATGGTACTGAAGAACTTTCATGAGGAGGGCATGCTGCTGACATATCTGAAGAGCGCCATCAATTCGGGCTACAGGAGACCTGATGATTACTCACGGGAACTTGTGGACGGGTACCTGAAGGAATACCTGGAGTCAGCGGGGGATGAGACAGGATCCGGGAAACTGACGGGGACAGGCACTGATGAGCAGGAGGCATCCGGAAATGATAAAGGATCCCTAAATCAAGCGGGAACCGAGGCCGGATCCGGGAAACTGACAGGGACAGGCGGGGAAAATGTGAAGGGATCCGGGACGCATCCCGTAAATATCATAATGATCATGAATGAAGCGTTTGCGGACCTGAGGACTGTCGGCCTGAACAAAGATATTGACGTCATGCCGTTTATCGACAGTCTTTCGGAGAATACCGTGGAAGGAAGTCTGTATGTCTCGGTCTACGGGGGCGGAACCTGCAATACCGAATACGAAGCCCTGACGGGTAATACCCTCGCTTTTCTCGGCACCGGAGCATACCCCTATACGGAATTATCCGAGCCCTTATTTTCACTGGCCTCCCTGTTTAGATCGCAGGGATATTCGGCAGATGCCTTTCACCCCAACTATCCCAGTAACTGGAACAGGATCAATGCATATCCTAATCTGGGTTTTGAAAGGTTCTACAGCGTGGACGATTATATGAGTTTCGGGGGCAACAAGCCTCTTCACGATAATCTGTCCGATGAATCGGATTATCGCTTTATGGAGTCGGTGGATGCGGAAAAGGCCGGGCAAAAGCGGTTTCTGTTCAATGTCACGATGCAGAATCACTCAGCGTACGATCGTTGGCTCGATGTAGAGAAAGCGGCTACGGTAGAAGAGCATGGGAACGATCTCTATGTGGATGCCCAGATATACCTTTCCCTTGTCAAGGCTTCGGATGATGCGGTGAAGGATCTTGTGGAAACCTACAGGGACAGCGATGAACCCACCATGATCGTATTCTTCGGGGATCATCAGCCAAGCCTTCCCGTGATCGCTCAGGAGCAGATATACACCGAAGCTGACTCTTATCTGGACACTTACAAGTCCAAGTTCTTCATCTGGACCAATTACGACAGTCCGGAGGCTCACGATGTGGAGATCAGCGCGAATTTTCTTTTGCTGCTGATTCTCAGGCAGGGTGGCTTCGGTTATAATCCGTATTTCAGGATGCTTGAAGAGGTACACGGGAAATATCCCGTTATCACATCCCAGGGAGTCATTGACAGTGAAGGAAAAGAGTATCTGGGAGTGGCGGAACTGGAGGATGATCCCCTTATCCGGAAATACCGGAACATACAGTACGCGAATCTGCACGGGGATATGGATCCGGCCTGGTTTGAGGTGAAGGAGTGAGGGCGGTCTTCGTTATCATGGATCGTGGGCATTCTTCGTGAACACTCTTGATGTAGACGGGGTAGCGCAATGAATATCTTTGACATAATAGGACCTGTAATGATAGGACCATCCAGTTCTCATACTGCGGGCGCCGTGCGCCTTGGGAGGGTCGTAAACAAACTGATCGACGGGAGGCCGCTTAAAAAAGTGGAGATAATCCTCTCCGGATCCTTTGCAAGGACGGGAAAGGGCCACGGTACGGACAGGGCTCTTCTTGCGGGCATCATGGGATATCACAGCTACGCGCCTGAGGTACGCGATGCCATCGAACTTGCGGAGGAACGCGGCATTGATTATTCATTCCGGAGAATGGATATAAAGGATGCCCACCCTAATACAGTAAGGATCAGTTATTACCTTGAGGACGGTTCTGACGGGGTCATGCAGGGTTCCAGCGTCGGCGGAGGGAATATCCTGGTGAGCAGCATAAACGATATGCAGGTTGAGTTTACGGGGATGAATCACACTCTGCTGGTGATGCATGAGGATAAACCCGGGGTGATCGCCGAAGTAACCAACCTCATGCATTGGAAATACGAGGATCTGAACATCTCGAATTTCCATCTGTCCAGACAGTCAAGGGGCGGAGAGGCCGTCATGACTATCGAGCTTGACGGGGAGCCGCCGGAGAAACTGATCGGTGATATAAGAAAGCTCGATAATGTCCGTAATGCTTTCCTGATAAAGCGGCTGTAGCGCGCTCATCTTCCCGCGCGGGGGGGCGTGAGGGAGCCGCGACCCGATAAAAATGACAAAATCGTCGATTTTATCGGTAGGAAGGGGAAATCTGGGAGAAAAGGGAGATGCTGACATATCAATCTATTGAGGAATTGGTTTCAAAGGCACAGGAGGAAGGCAGGAAGATAAGTGATCTGGTGATCAGCGATCAGGCCAGAGCCATGGAGATCTCACCCATCGAAATATATGAGCGGATGGAGATCGATTACCTTGTGATGCGCGAATCAGTCCAGGAGGGCCGGAAGAAAGATCTGAGGTCCATGTCCGGTCTGACCGGCGGCGAGGGCTATCTGATGACCGAATATGCTAATAAGGGCAACGCCCTTCTCGGTGACATGCCATCCAAAGCCGTAGCAAGGGCGATATCCGTCGCCGGCTGTAACGCTTCAATGGGGAGGATCGTGGCCGCGCCCACCGCGGGAAGCTGCGGGATCCTGCCGGGATGCCTTATCTCTCTTGTGGAGGACAGGGGCGTAAAGGAGGAAACAACTATAAGGTCGATGTTTACGTCGGGGGCATTTGGTATGGTCATCGCAAATAAGGCAAGCGTAGCAGGCGCGGATGGAGGCTGTCAGGCAGAATGCGGAAGCGCCTCCGCTATGGCCGCAGCTGCTCTGACGGAAGCCATGGGAGGAACTCCCCAACAGTGCGCAGACGCTTGCGCTATCGCTCTGGCAAATCAGTTGGGCCTTGTGTGCGACCCCGTGGCCGGCCTTGTGGAGATCCCCTGTATCAAAAGAAATGCGGCAGGAGTAATGATAGCCTTTTCCAGCGCGGATATGGCGCTTGCCGGGATAACTGCAAGGATACCGGCTGATGAAGTGATAGACGCAATGCGGGAGGTGGGACGCGCGCTTCCGGGATCATTGAAGGAGACTGCAGGGGGCGGACTGGCTGCAACACCCACGGGTCTGAAACTGATGGAGCAGGTGTTCGGGACATCGTGAGCAGACAAGGAAAGCAGTTCCCGAACGCAGGCGCCGGTTGCAGTCATGACCGGTGCTTTGGTGACAGACCTGTCAAAACAATACTGTCCTTTGGCTGACCCGTGTTGAAAAATAAGGGCTCTTATTATATACTTTCAGGTACTTCGGACGGCGGTTTTTCGGGCGTGGCGACAGGGCAGCCGGTACAGCAGGTTTAAACCTTCGTTACAAAAAACAGGAAAACCCAAACAGATTTCAAAAGAAAGATCAGAAGGGGAGTAAGATGAATAGCAGATGGATCCTTTCAGTTTTTCTCAGTGCGTTGCTGATCACGGGAAGTCCCGCAGCCTCGGTTTATGCCGGGGATGTCAACGTAGACGACATTTCACACAGGATATCGGCCGGAAGCGATGTGTGTGCCGAAACGGAAATGGCCGTGGATACTCCGAAACTGCAGGGATATGCAGCTTCCGCAGATTACGGACCGAAGGACGCTGCTTCCGGAGATGATGCCCGGGGAGGCGATGCCACCCTGGCCGGAGCCCCGGGAGATCCTGTGACTGAAGATGCTGCTTCGAAACATCCTGCGCCCCAGGAAGCGGATATCGGTTCAGGGAGCCACGCTTTCGAGATGCAGAACTATTCTGACGAACTGTTTTCTCTCAAAGCGGGGGAGGACTATATTGAGGATGAGGGCTTTGTCATTGCGGATACGGAAGGGGAAGCGATGGAAAAAGCCTCTGCCTGCGGGGGCGTACTCACCTGGTATCACAAGCCCGTGGGCATCATAGAGTTTCCCGGCAGGGAAATGAGTTCCGTCCTGAGTTCCATTTCCCGGAAGAAACTGGGTTTTACCGTTTATCCCAACTGCTTTTCACATTTTACCGATCTTGGTGAAGTCCGCATTCTGGAGGATATTCCGGCGGACAACGGCGAAGCCGGCGATCCCGGATCATATGCTGCCGGAGACACGGACAGTTGTTCCGACGATACTGCTAACGCTGCCGGAGACACGGACAGCTATGCCGGCGATCCTGCTTATGCCGCAGGCTCCAGATCTTCCGATATCGTCAACAGCGTTCCCAAAGGAATACCCCTTTCCGCGGAATACAACGACCCGTACTACAATGATGATGATCAGTGGTATCTCAAGAGAGCCGGCGTTTACATTCCGCATTCCATGGGGATAAACGGCAGCGGTGTGACAGTCGCCCTTCTGGACAGCGGCGTACAGGCCAGTCATCTCGACCTCAAAGCAAACATAAAAAAGTGCGTGAATTATGACGGCCACAGCGGAGATCCCGAAGGTCACGGAACTCACTGCGCCGGTATAATCGCAATGGTCGGCAACAACAAAAAAGGTGGGGTGGGCGTAGCTCCCGGCGCGAAGATCTACTCCATCCGGGTTGGATACATTGAAAAAAAAGTAAATTTCGGCATCCCCGACGCATTTGTCGTAGCGGGGGTGTATGAGGCGGCGGACCAGGGCTGCAACGTGATCTCGATGAGCTTCGGCGGCGCCCCGTATAATGAGAGCTTACAGAACGCAATAAATTATGCAACGGAGAGAGGCTGCGTATGCGTGGCGGCGGCGGGAAATGAGAGTACGAACGAACCGCTCTATCCCTCGGCATATGACAATGTGATCTCCGTGGCAGCAGGTTCTTATGAAAATAATACCCTTGCCGAATATTCAAACTATGGGGACTGGGTGGATGTGGTCGCTCCGGGCGGAGATTACACGGAATACTTTTATCCGGGGGAGAACGGCTCCCTTGGCATAATGTCCACCTATCCTAAAAACGCTTATGTGGTGATGTCAGGGACTTCTATGGCCTGCCCCGTGGTTTCCGGAACAGCGGCTCTTGCCTACTCGTCAAATAAGGATTTCCTTCAGCGTCATAACGGGAGTGTGGCAAGGAAGATATCCGATCTTATCATAGGGACAAAGGATAAGACGGAGTATCGTAACGGTAACATGTCCGTTACCGGAATGGTGCGGGCTAATGCCGCCGTGTCCGAAGCTTCAGGAGCGCCGGCAGAAGGGGAGCGGCTGCACATGACGGACCAATGGGGATTCCATGACGAGTCCCTCACCAACCGTATAGCGCCCGGAAAGAAGGTGAAACTATTCATCGGAAGCCCTAACGGAGTCATAAAGAATACTCCCGAAATGAAATATGCCGATGCGACCAAAGCGGCGACCTGGGTCAGCAGCGATGAATCGGTGCTGACTGTAAATAAAGGCGTTGTGACGTGTTCAAAGGACGCAGCCCCCGGGACATACTGCAGGATCACGGCCTATCTGGGCTCTGACGTATTATATTGCGATTTTACAGTGAATCCGGTCATAAAGTACTTTGGGATTCAGAACGTCAAAACAAAGAAAACGTCAAAAGGAGTTACTTTTTCCTATTTCGTAAATACCTCCTGCAAGATCACGGCAACGGCAGGCCTGGATTATTCCTTATCCGGACTTTCGAATCCTTACAGTCTGGCATACGCCGGACTGTTCTTCGACGGAAATAAAACAGACGGCTTCAGAGGGTACGCTGCGGATTCCGATTATAAATACAGGATCACGGTATCGAACAGGAAAAATGTCCTTTCGGATGAAGAACAGCAGAACGGAGACCCCTCCTCGATCAGCCTGAAGAAGAAAGGGAGCTATTCGATAAAATATACACTGTGCGATGGCTCTAATAAGAGCTTTACCATAAAAGTAACGGCAAAATAAGCCTTCGGGCTGTATTCGACAGACAGAAAGGAAAATGTGATCTTCATGAAAAAGACGGTTTTGGTAACTTCAGCTATTCTCACCGCCACGCTGTTCCTTAGCGCCTGCGGAGGCGTTTCCCCCGCAGCCGGGACCGGTGATGCTCCCGCAGCAGGAGCAGGGAGCGGAGGAGGAACGTCTGCCGGGCTGTCCGGGGACGGAGAGCTTCGTATAGCTCTGAACGCCGATATAGTCAACATGGACGTACACAGGAACACGAACGACTATCTGATCCCCATGAACGTGTTTGACACGCTCTTTGCCGTAGAAAAAAACGCGGACGGCAGCAGTTCCATCGTAAAAAGTCTTGTGGATGATTACAGCATCTCCGATGACGGGCTGACTTATTCCTTCACTCTCAGGGACGGCGTTGTGTTTTCGGACGGCACCCCTCTTACCGCGGATGACGTCAGGTTCACCTTTGAGCGGATCCTTACGCTTCCCGACAGTCAGCAGACAGATTACGCCATATCCATCAAAGGAGCTCAGGATCTGCTGGACAAAAAGGCTGATGAACTGAGCGGGATAACCGTACAGGATGATACACATTTTACCATCACTCTCGCAGAGCCTTTCTCGGGTTTTCTTGCTCAGCTCGCCACTCCTTCCACCAGCATTTTTTCCAGATCCCTGGTGAATGAGGCCGGGGAGGATTTCGGGATCGATCCCAAAAAGACCATCGGCACAGGTCCTTACATCATCACTTCCTGGGAGCAGGGCTCCGGCATGACACTGGAGTACAATCCGCGTTATTGGGGCAGTGAACCCTCCGTAAAAAAAGTGACTGCAAAGATCATGGATCCCGCCACCATGGATATGGCCTTTCAGAAAGGTGATATCGACATCCTGGACTGCCTTTTCCTGGATTCTGCCATCGTGGATTCCGTATACAAGCAGAAATATGCGGACAGTATCGTATCCGTGGATCGCCTGGGCATGAATTATTTCATCCTGAACGAAAAGATCGGACCGCTTTCTGACGTGTCCGTGCGTAAGGCGATTCAGATGGCTGTAGACCGTCAGTCCATACTGGATTCCATCTACAGCGGTGACGGAAAGCTGGAGGACGGGATATTCCCTTCAGGCTGTCTCAGTTACAGTACGGACAATCAGGGCTGGCTGAAATATGATCCCGAGGGGGCAAAAAAGCTTCTCAGCGATGCGGGTTATCCAAACGGATTTGACATGGAGGTGTCTCTGGACTCAAGCGCCGCGGAAACAGCAAAGAGAGCCCTTGAGATCATCGCGCAGAACCTTCAGGACGTTGGCATCAACGCTTCCATCAGGTCATACGACAGGGCGAGCTATCTTGATCTCAGAAACGGCGGAAATATGAATTCCTACCTGGCGCTTTGGCTCCTTGATTACAATGATCCGGACAATGTGATCTACACTTTCTTCGGCAGCAGGAGTAATACGGTCATCAGATCCAACAATTATCCTGACGAAAACGTGATCGGGAGGATCGGTGATGCGCGTTTCATAGTCGATAACGATAAGCGCATGCAGGAGTACGCCGCTCTTGAGAAAAAACTTGTGCAGGATGACGCCGTATGGGTCCCCTTGTATTCTCTTAAGCATCTGTTCGTAAAAGGGGAGAGGGTGGCTTCCTTTACGCCTCAGTGGGCGGGGTGGAGCGATATGTACTTTTCCGGGGTCGAGCTTAAATAAATGTCTGCCGTAATAAGGAGAGGCCTGGGGGTGATACTGGTGCTCCTGGGGGTGATGCTGCTAATATTTGTGGTGCTGAGGATCATACCCGGGGATCCCGCTTCCGTTCTGTTGAACGAGCACGCAAGCGAAGACTCCATCAGACGTCTTACGGAATCCATGGGGCTGGATAAGCCTCTCCCCGTGCAGTTTCTGGATTACCTGAAGAATGCTCTCCGCGGCGACCTCGGGCAGAGCTATTACATGAGAAAGCCCGTGCTTTCCCTTATCCTCACCGCGTTTCCCTACACTTTGAAGCTGACCGCGCTTTCCGCTTCCTTTGCATGGATATTCGGAATTCTTGCCGGCGTGGTATCGGCCGTGTATCACGACAGATTGCCGGATCACCTGTTCCGGGGGATATCGCTTCTGGGGATATCCGTGCCGGTGTTTATGGTGGCGCTTTTTCTTCAGTATCTCATGTACTTCAGGCTGTCCCTTCTGCCGCTCATGTACGACGGCAGTTTTGTTTCCATGATCCTGCCTGCGGCAGCCCTTGGGTGGAACAGCGCGGGGAGCGTGGCCAGGCTTACCCGGTCAGGGCTCATGGAACAGTTGGATTCGCCGTATCTGGATACGGCCAGGGCGAAGGGACTTTCCACAAAAAAAGCGATACTGTTCCACGGCCTCAGGAACGCCATTCTTCCCGTCATTACCCTTATGGCGCTGCAGCTTTCCGGGATGCTTTCCGGCGCGGTCATCACGGAGAGCGTCTTCGGGATATCCGGTTTGGGAAAGCTGGCGCTCACGGCGGTTCAGACCAGGGATATGCCCTTACTCCAGGGAACGGTTCTATTTACGGCATTGGTGATCTCCGTGGGGAATATCATAGCAGATGTTACCAATACTCTTCTGGATCCGAGACTCAGGACTAAATCATGATAAAGGCTGTTATTAAAAATAAGGCTGCCGCGATATCCGCCGGCATCATACTGATAATAGCCCTTCTGGCCGTTTTTGCGCCTTTTCTGCTGCCCTGGGATGCGGTGAGACAGGATCTGGCATCCAGACTGAGTCCTCCCGGTGCCGGTCATCTGCTAGGCACGGATGCTCTGGGAAGGGATGTCCTTACAAGGCTGTTATACGGAACGAGGGTGTCCCTTGCGGTCGCCCTTATCCCTACCGGGCTTGCGGTGCTTGCGGGGACCATTCTCGGGATCGCTGCTGCCTGCTACGGAAAGGCGGCGGATATGATCATCACATGGTTTACCGATGTGACCCTGGCTTTTCCCGGGCTTTTATTTGCCATGGTGATAATGTATTCCATCGGTGGCTCAATGCTTTCGGTTGTCCTGTCCATAGTGGTGATGGAATTCGGGAGCATTGCGAGAATAGTCAGGTCGGTCGCCCTGTCCATTCTGGAAAATGACTACATCCTTGCCGCAAGGACCATGGGTGTGAAAAGTTCATCTGTTATTTTAAGGCATGTGGTCCCAAATCTGGCGCCGACCCTTATTGTCCTGTTTACTCTCAATATACCTGCCTCTATCCTGTCCGAGAGCGCCCTGAGTTTTCTCGGAATAGGGATACAGCCGCCGGACATCTCTCTGGGGTTGATGGTCAGTGAATCCAGAACCTTTTTGTTTCAGATGCCATGGCTCTCTCTGGCCCCGTCCCTCGTTATAATGACACTTGTTATGGCATTTAATTTTCTTGGCGATGCGCTGAGGGATATCCTCGACCCCAAGACCCGGTATTGAGCGAATGAACAAAGACCTTCTTTTGGAAATAAAAGATCTGACCGTGTCCGTTAAACGGAAAAAGGAAGCGGTCCCTGTCGTCAGGGGAGTGGATATTGATATTCCCAGAGGCGGTATAGTGGGGCTTGTGGGAGAGTCCGGCTGCGGGAAGAGCATGACTGCCAAATCCGTGAACCGCATCCTCCCTCCTTTCGCGGAGACCACCGGCGGAAGCATTCTTTGGCATGACTCTCCCGGAGAGACGACTGACCTTCTGAAGCTGAAGGAAAAAGAAATCAGGAAAAAGTGCGGAACGGAGATCGCAATGGTCTTTCAGGAACCCATGACTTCCCTGAATCCCATGATGAGGGTCGGGGATCAGATCAGAGAGGTCCTGAAGATACATAAAATCGAAAAGGATCCCGCGGTCTCAAAGGAGAGAGTGGTCAAGATGCTCGGAGCGGTGGGCATTCCTCAGCCTGAACTCAGGTATAACTCCTGGCCTCACGAGCTTTCGGGAGGGATGCGGCAAAGGGTGATGATCGCAATGGCGATGATATGCTCACCGAAGCTTCTCATCGCGGATGAAGCCACTACCGCTGTTGATGTCACAATCGAGGCCCAGATCCTCGACCTGATCAGGGACATGTGCCATGCATCCCACATGAGCGCCCTTGTGATAACCCATAACATGGGCGTGGTATCCGCCATATGCGATCATGTATATGTAATGTATCTGGGTTCCATCGTGGAGAAGGCTCCCGTGAGGGAACTGTTTACCAATCCCCTTCATCCGTACACAAGGGGGCTTTTGTCGTCCATCCCCAGGATCGGTAATAACCCCGAATACCTTGAAACCATCCCGGGAAATATCCCTGTGGTGAGAAAGCCTTTTTCCGGGTGCGATTTCTGCATGCGGTGCAGCGACGACGTGAGGAAATGCTTCATGGAGAGTCCGGAGATGAGAGAAGCGGGGAACGATCACTATGTGCGCTGCCATACCGCATTGACGGGACCGGACCCGGGAGAATCAAAAGGAACCGAATGACACCGGAGGATCAAATGGAAGAGAGGGTATTGCTGTCAGCGTCTCATCTCTGTAAGAAGTTTCGTCTGGACAGGAAGAACAGCATATATGCCGTCAGGGATGTAAGCCTTGATATTTACAGAGGGGAGACCCTGGCCCTTGTGGGTGAATCCGGCTGCGGCAAGAGCACTCTCGCAAGGCTTTTGCTCAGGATAATAAAAGCCGATGAAGGAAGCGTTTTATTTGAAGGACGGGATATAACCGGTCTGTCCGAAAAGGCTCTTCTGCCGTACAGAAAAGAGATGCAGATGGTCTTTCAGGACCCGGCATCCTCCCTGGATCCCCGCATGAGGATCAGGGATATAATAGCAGAGCCGCTGGAAACCTGGCGTATATATGACGACCGCAGGAAGATCGATGACAGGATAACCGAGCTGCTGGAAATGGTTGAGCTGAACGAGGACTGTCTTGACCGGTATCCTCATCAGTTTTCCGGAGGACAGAAGCAGCGTATAGGCATTGCCAGGGCAATCGCCGCGGAACCGAAGCTGATCGTGTGCGATGAATCGGTATCCGCACTGGACGTGTGTGTCCAGGCTCAGATCCTGAACCTGTTGAAAAGGTTGAAAGACCGTCTCAAGCTGACCTGTCTCTTCATCAGTCACGATCTCTCCGTCGTAAGTTTTATCGCGGACAGGGTCTGTGTGATGAAGAACGGCGCCATATGCGAGATGGACGCCGCAGAGAAGATATATGCGTCCCCCGAACACGAATACACGAAGTATCTGCTCTCATCGATACCAAAGCTTATTTTTTAGTACGGAAGCGTGGTATAATCATCCCGTGGAGGATTTCCTGGTACAGCACAGGTCTCCTGGTGCGCCGGAGAAACAGAAACCGGTCCTTATTTGCGGGACAGGAATGGACGCAGAAGGGAAAGGAAACACATTTTGGCGGGAGGAACAGGGACAAAAAGATCGTTTCACAGCATCAGAGCGCAGTTCATGACGGCGCTCCTCCTGCTGCTGCTCCTGACGCTGGGGCTATGCGTCTTTCTGAATACGGTCTTCCTGGACAGGTACTACCGCAGCACAAAGATGAAAGCCCTCAAGCTCTCCTATGAGACCCTGAATAAGGCGGAAAATGAGGGCCGGTTCGACAGCGATGAATTCGATTCGGCGATTCACAGGGTTTCCGAGAGGTACAATATAAGCCTGATCGTACTGGATACGGATACTGAGACCCTGAAGGTCGCCGGGGGAGACTCGGAATTCCTGACCAGACAGCTTTTGGGAAATATCTTTGGCAGATCCTCCGAGAAAGGAGAGAGAGGCCCGGGAAATGTGACTGTTCTTGAGGAAACGGAACACTACGAGATCAGGACCATGACCGATCCCGTGAGCGGTTCCGGATTTATCGAGATGTGGGGGACCCTGGACAACGGGAATCTGTTTTTGCTCAGGACCTCACTTGAGAGCATAAGGGAATCGGTGTCTCTGTCCAACAGATTCTTTATTTACGCGGGGCTGTGCGCGCTGCTGCTTGGGATTCTGGTGAGCTTTTTCGTGTCGAAGAGGATAACCGAACCCATAAGCGAGATAACCGAAGTTTCGCAGCGCATGAAGGAAATGGACTTTCAGGCCAAGTATACCGGCAATTCGAAAAATGAGATCGACATCCTGGGGCGCAATATAAACGAGATGTCCGAAAAGCTTGAGCAGAATATCTCGGAACTCAGGACCGCAAATAACGCCCTCAAGCTGGAGATAGAAAAGAAAAATGAGATAAATGAGGAACAGAAGGAATTTCTGTCCTCCGTGTCCCACGAGCTGAAAACGCCCATCGCTCTTATCCAGGGATACGCCGAGGGGCTGAAGGATCAGATAAGCGAAGATCCCGAAAGCATCGATTTCTATACCGATGTGATAATAGACGAATCAAGAAAGATGAACGGCATGGTGAAGAGGATCATGACCCTGTCTTCCATGGAATCGGCTTCGGACAAGCCGGAAATGACCAGGTTCGATGTGAGCGTCATGATCAGAAACTATCTCAGGTCTTCGGAGATACTCATAAGGAACAGCGGAGTCAGAGTGACGGCGCCGGAGAGTACCGGGGTATTTGTGTGGGGGGATGAATACAGAGTTGAAGAAGTGTTTATGAATTATTTTTCCAATGCTCTGAACCATGCGAAGGGTGAAAAACGGGTGGATGTATCCCTCTCGGACAGCGATGATAATAAGATCCGGGTATCCGTGTTCAACACGGGAGATCCCATACCGGAGGAGTCGGTGGACCGGATCTGGGACAGGTTTTACAAGGTTGACAAGGCGCGTTCCAGGGAGTACGGTGGAAGTGGAGTGGGTCTGTCCATAGTGAAAGCAGCCATGGAATCCATGGGACAGCCCTACGGAGTCCTGAATTTTGATGACGGGGTATGCTTCTGGTTCGAACTGGAGAGAGGGTAGACAGAGGTATTATTTATGAAGATGACTACAAGGAGAAAGGTGGCCTCCATACTGGCCATTCTGCTTTGCATAATAATGTGTCTCACCATGGCTATGTCCATGATCGGATGCGGGAAGGCCGAATCCGTCGAGCTTTCGGACGACGCCAGAGAGAGGGTGGAAGAGTATGCCTCGGGGCTGATCCTTAAGTACGGCGTAGATTCCAGCCGGCTTCTGGAGGAAGACGAGATCGCAGAGTCCGAGGCCGAAAAGAAGGCGCGGGTCAACGCTCATGCAAGCGAATACGCTCACGCGAACGGTTATATCCAGGGAAAGCCCAAGGAAGAAAAAGAAAAAAAGGACAGCAAGGGAAAAGTCCAGGACGGCGAGTCCGACGGTGAAGAGAGCCAGAAGTCTTTCGATGTGACCACTATCCAGGATTTTTATGGTATAAACGGTTTCTCTTTTGATTTTGCCGGTGTCGAAATCGCGGATTCATATCTTCCCGAAGGCGATGAAGTGAATATGGGATTTCTTGTGAAGGCGGATCCGGGGAGAAAGCTTGCGATCATCCATTTCGCCGCGAAGAATACGGGATCCGGGGACGCCGAGCTGGATATGACTGCGGTGAATCCGAATTTCAGAGTGTCGATAAATGACGGCCGGTCCCATCCGACCCTTGAAACGCTTTTGGTGAATGACATCACATCTTATAAGGGGATGGTGATAGCCGGAGGTTCACAGGAGTTGATACTCATTTCCCAGACCGATGACGGATTTACGGGAAGCGATGCGTCCAGAGTGGCTCTGACCATGAAGGACAGTTCCGGCAAGAGCGCAAATATACTGCTTAAAAACGGCGGGGCAGCCCCGGCGGCGCCCGCAGCTCCGGACAATGGCGCAGAGAGCCAGGTGCCTCCTGCAGGAGACGGAGGTGAGAATATGCCCGCTCCATCGGGAGCAAATCCCCCCTCGGGAATGAATCCTCCTTCAGGAGCGAATCCTCCGGCGGATCCCGGCAGCGGCGCAGGTGATGAGATCCCGGATGAAGGGCCTGACGTGCCCGTAGAGGACATAGTGCCCCAGGGCGTGGTGGAGACTACCTGAACGGGGTTAAGGCATTTCGGACCGGGAGGCGGATGTCTCCCCGGGTGAAAGACAGGCGCTATATCGATGCGAACGCTTCAAAAGCGTGATCTGCGATGTCACGGGCAAGGAGTCCGTGGCATCCTTTTTTTCTCTCTGCAATGGTACCGGCTCTGCCGTGGAGGAAGGCCCCCACGGGAGCGGCGTCTTCGGGATGCTCCCTGAGAATGGCAGCGACCCCCGCGATAAAGCCTGTGAGCACATCTCCGGAGCCCGCCTTCGCCATGGCGCCTGTGCCGGAATCTATCCTGACGACCCGTTCCGGGGAAGCGCAAAAGGTGACATGATCCTTCAGGACCACGTCCACGCCGTGGCTCCTGCTGTATTCAAGAGCGATCCCGGCAGGGTCGGATTTGATCTCATTTATGGGAAGGCTGGTCAGACGGGACATCTCACCCACATGCGGAGTGATCACGATATGCGGCGAGAGCCGGCAGGATGAGGCCTCTTTCAGATCGATGCCTTCCTCGGAAATGATATTGAGCGCATCGGCGTCTATAATGATGAAACGCAGTTTGGCCGGAGCGGACTTCCCGGAGGGGAGGAGCGTATCCAGAAAGCCGGGATCCGTAAACCTCTTCACCATGGTCCGGGCCTCATCCGATCTGGAGAGTCCCGGGCCGAGTATCAGGATGTTCCCCCATGAAAGCGCAAGAGATGCGGTCTGATCGGACATGTCATCCGATGATTCATACATCGCTTCGGGAAGAAGAGTCTGGAGTATGACTCTGTTGCACCCGGGTCCCAAAAACCGCACCATTCCTACGCCGCATCTGAAGGCGGAGATGCCCGACAGGTACGCGGCTCCCGCCATTCCGCAGCTTCCTCCCGCTATGATGACACGGCCGTAATATCCCTTGTCCGCGTCTTTTTTTCTCGAGGTCAGTTCGCCGCGGTGAGCGAAGAGTATTTCGTTTATTTCCGTACAGTCTTTTTTCATAAGTAATGATGAGGCGCTTGTTGCGCTGCCTATGCCGGCGGGCCGGTAAATGTCGTTGGTTTCCGTTCTTATTTGTAAATAATAGCTTTCAAATTTACGTTCGTCAAAATAATCTGAAAGTGGATAAAAATAATCAAAAAATCCCGGCATTTAAGTGTTGACTTTGGTATTACCCGATGATAGTATATTCAACGCACTGTCCGAGAGACAGTTGCAGCGAACCTTGACAATCTGACAGCAGTGCGACCCTGAAGAAATTCCAGAAGGAATAATTCAGAAGAACAAAGTAATTCGGAAAGAACAAAGCTTAGCGAGAGCGAAGCCAGCAAGATATTTTATATGAGAGTTCGATC
>JAEELB010000007.1 GCA_016288705.1 Lachnospiraceae bacterium
TAATCTCTATGACGGACTACTACACCGAGAGGTGTGTTACTTGTTAAGTTGATTGAACCGCCGTGTACCGAACGGTACGCACGGTGGTGTGAGAGGTCGGGAATTCCTCCTCCGAGGAATTCCCTCCTACTCGATTTACCCTCAGTGCTTTGAGATCCCGTTTTTTTCAAAATACCTACTTTGGTAGGTAGTGGGCCAAAATCCTTTTATGATAATGTGAGTCTGTATATCTGCGCGTATTTGAAGATACGGTAAAAGGCCCCGGGAATCCGGGGCGGGGGAAAGTGAATACGCGAAAGAATATGAAACGATCAGAATAAGGAGGGCTAGCAGATGAAAGGAAAGATGGTGATCAGACCGGTATTGGCCATGCTTCTGAGCGCAGTTATGTTTTTGGGGCAGATGGGTGCAGCCGGAACGCAGGTTTTTGCTGCAGAACCGGGCATTGACGCGGTTTTACAGGAGGAAGCAGGAGAACAGTCTGTTTCCGAAGCGGCTGAAAAAACCGGCATGCTGTCAGGATCCGACGGATCAGCAGAGACGGGAGCGGGAAATGTCCTTGATCCGGCAGGCGTTATCAATGTTGTACATGTCGATAACGCTGAAGATGTACAACGGGCGCTGATAAATAACGGGGACGTGAGGATCATTCTGGATGCCGACTTGACTGATTACATCGGATCCCCCTGGGATTTCACCGGAGGTGAGTCTTACAGGCCTTACTGGGTGGTTCTGGGCCAGGGACGAAAGGTCCTGGATCTGAACGGACATTCCATCAAGGTCATCTATGCGCTTAATTTCGATCCGGACTCGCCTAATATATGGAGAAACTCTTACGCAAGACGGGGCAGTACCATGTTCAGAGTAAAAGGTGGTACAACCTTTGAACTCTGTGACAGTAAAGGCGAAGGCAAACTGAACTACACCGGTGTTCTGTCCAGTCAATGCAGCCAGTGGAGGGACTGCCGGAATGTTATCGAGGTGGACGGCTCCGCTGAAGACGGCGTGGCCGAATTCATTATGAACGGCGGTTCCCTTATCGCAGGTGAAGAAGGCTATTTTACACCTGCTAATTTCAGTTCCGGCGGTCAAAAACTCCGTATTGTCAACGGAAACGCACTCATTGTGAATGATCATGCCAAAGTCACCATAAACGCCGGGTATCTTGAAGCCAGAGGACAATATATAAACGGTAAATATAAATATTCAACCGGCGACCCGGCAGAATACTCAAGGACCGCATGTATCAACTGCAGTCTTTATTCCGAGGCGATCGATGAATGGGATATCCCTTTCAGTCAGGCAGACAACACTTCCTCGATCGAAATAAATGACGGGGATTTTCTGGGGGCTTTAGGTTCTTATGTGATCATGGATATACCCAACACCAACCCCCTTGTAGATCCGGTCCCGGATATCCATTTCAGGGGAGGCACCATCACAGGTCAGCCCGGTTATGTGTTTTACTTTGCGGATGACAAAGATAAAGATTTTAAAACCGCCGGCATTTCAACTCCGATGCGCGCTTTTGACACTGAAAGGTTCAATGTGTATCGGGTAGATATGAAACGTAATGTCACAGAGGATGATATCGTCTCCGGAAGATATTACATGGGTGATGAGATCGTCGTCACTCCAAAGGATGAATTTACGGCTGAAATGTGGGAGGAGAAGGGGAATACAGGAATAAATATGACCGGGCATCCCGTGAGTTTCAACCTTAACGATGATATCGATCTCTACGTCAAATGGGGCGGCACGGATACGGGCTCCTGGTCGGACTCAATATGGCCCGCTCCCCTTCCCGGAGATTCCACGGGTTATCCCACAGGAGAAAACGCGCCTGCTCACAATATCTCTTACGACTGGAGAATATACACTGACAATACATGCAAGGATAATGTGACCCAGATAAAACACATTTCCAATAAGACCAATAAGTTTAATCCGAAGCTGCAGCTTAACGAGAACGAAAAAGCACAACTTAAGGAAGGAAAGACATATTTCGTTAAATGCATCATCACGGAAACCTGGGAGGGAACTCATTCCTACACCGTAAACGCCACCGGCACCGGATATTTCAAAATGATGCCTTATCTGCCGCCGGTGAAAGTGGAATTTGAGCATAATCTCTTCGAAACGGATCTCACCCTGGAACTCGGTGTTAATTGCGATCCTTCATATCTCAATTACCAGAAGAAAAAGGGTTATATCGGCGAATACGAGTATATCGTTAAGAATGAGACAAGCGGCGTGGTGTATGAGAATACTTCCACAGACTATTACGATATCACCGTTCCCGAAACGGAAATGAAAAAATCTGCTGTCGGGTTCATAGATGTGAGTGTCGAGGTGGTATTGTACAGGGACGCAGAAAAGAATGAGAAACTCACGACTGACGGGCAGTTTAAGAAGACGGTCACAGTTGGTTATCTGCCCCTGGTGACCAGTCCTGATGATAATGATGCTGCAGGTTATGACAAGGACACCGCCTTGGGGAAGATCAGGTTCATTGATCTGACCCGCAGTGCCAGCATACAGATAAACGGAAGCTATGTGAATGCAGATGAGTATGGGATCACCGACGGACTGAACTTTTACCCAGTCACCAGTCCTGCCATGTTTAAGAGCGTGACCAGGTCAATGGGCAGCAGCACTTATATGTCCTATGCAAAAACAAACGGCACAGATGGAAATCTGATATTCTCGCTCAACTCTTTTGAGATCAAGTTTGATGATCCTGACTTCAAATGGGTGACCGACTCATCGGTTTCTCACCAGATGATAAAGACCGACACTGTATTTAATCACACGGATAAGCTTACCGCCACGGTCGCCATCGAAGGCACCTCGGTGTCCGATCCCAGGGTGCTGTGGTCCGTGGTGGGATCGGAAGGAAATATCGTCAAACATACAGCCAAGAAAAACAGATATGATGCAGGTACGACCACTACTATCAATCCGGGTACAAAGTTTAAAAGCGAGATATCCCTGGACGGGCTGATAGCTACATCTCCCCAGAACTTCCCGGAGGGGGATGTGACCTTCAGATGTGAATTGTACAACGGAAGCTACAACAGTGCGGAAAATCTGGTCACTTATACTGACATTACGGTCAATTTTTCACTTGGTTATAACGAGTATCATCTCTGGGCCATGAGGAACGGCAAAATGACCGATGTCACCGATTCCTGGCTGTACATAGACGACGAGGAGAGTAATGTGACCATCGAGGTCAGAGGGAATCCCGAGTTCACCAATCTGCATGTTCTGGATACTTATCAGATCGGAGATGGCTTTAAACCCACGGTCATTGAAGACACGGCAGTGAAGAAGGTGTCACTCGGAGAGAAAGACAAGAACGGCCGTCAGGTCTTTTCCTTCTGGACAAGAGCAACTTTAAATGCGTACCAAGTCACCCTCTGCCATCCTCAGACTGATTTTACCGTAGTTGGCGTGGATGAGCCGGAGATCGGCAAGCGTCTGGACGAAACAAAAGCTTATGTTCCGGAAGGCGCAAATTACACTGCGGATGTATACTGGCTGAAGGATGGAAATGATCCCACTTATAGCGATACCGTTTTTCTGGCTGATCATGTCTACACTGCGGTGATAATGTTCATACCTGACGAAGGAATGATATTGCCCGTAACCCCTTACGGGAATCTGAATTACCCGGACGGATCCCGGATCTTCTGTCTGGGTAATTATGGGACCGGTTACGGGATCATAGGCAGAGGCCCTTCCGATGGCTTTGGCGATGCTTATTTCGAAAATAATCAGATGCCTGCATGCGATGGAACGAAGATATACGGGTACAGAGCTGAGTATAAGACCTTTCCCAGACTCATTGATCCCGAGGAGAACGTTGAGTATATAGACAGACTGGACATCACTTATGATGTTCCGCAAAACGGAGATGCGGAGAGCAGTTTCAGTCTGTCTGTTGAACCGGCGGAAGCGATACTAAAGGGAGAAGACGGAAAACCTTCCATGCAATTAAAACTTAGATGCGGCGGCAGCAGTTTCAGTACATTTGAAACCGGAAAAGTGTACTCCTGTGAGATCACTTATCTCAACTCAGCCTTTGTGGGCGGAGATAAAACATACTACTTCGCGGACGATATGAGTATATTTGTGAATGACAGTATGCTCTTCGGAAGCAGCGTAAACAGGGAAAGATATAATGCCACCAAGATCGATTCCATCAGCTTTACCTTCGTCGTTCCTCCGAAGGCAAAGATAATAGACAGCTACGGCATAGACGACATACCCGAAGTGGTCGTCGGCGATACCGCCGATCGCGGGTTCAGGATGTACGACGATCGTTACAGGGTCTTTTATCACTGGTTCGAGGACAAGGATGGAGATGGTGTATTTAAAAGCGATGAGCTATTCGATGATGATTTTGAGGAGGGAAAGGTCTACGGCGTCCACATCTATATGGACGTGGATAATTACTACTACCGCTTTGCCGATCAGGTGACTATCCACTGCAACGGAGTGACAAAGGATGCACAGTTTGAGGGGGATGTATGGACTTATGCTGACTTCATCATGAACGGCGGGCATTATGATCCGGTGATCATCAGCTCTTTCGGTTTTGGTGAAGTGGCCATGCCTGTAGCAGGAAATACAGTCCCCGAAGTCGAGCCTGAACTTTACGATCCGGCAGACACGAAATACAGTCCTAAAAAGTACCTCCAGTATTTTGTGGATCTGGACGGAAACGGCACATCAAACTCTTCCGATGAATGGGATGAGATAGAAAATGACGGTCATAAATTCGTCGATGGCAAGACCTACGGGGTGTCTGTCTGGACAAATATCACCAACGAACGATACAGTTTCGATGATGAGGTGGCAGTGACATGTAACGGCAGGACAAAGTCAGCCACGATTTCCGGTACGAAAGCCCATGCCGATTTCATATTGAACGGAGCGGAATGCACGCATGAGAGCATGACTCTGGTTCCGGCTGAGGATTCTACCTGCAGCAAGCATGGACACGTCGCCTATTATGTGTGCGATAAATGCGGGACCTGGTTTGAAGAGGACAGGAAGACAGAGATCGCAGATCACAGCACCGTAAAACTGCCGAAAAAGGACCACACCCCGGGGGAACCCGTAAAGGAAAGATCCGTACCGGCCCGCTGCACTACGGACGGCGGTTTTGATGAGGCAGTATACTGCAAGGTCTGTACGGAAGAGATCAGCAGGGTGCACCACATTATCCCTGCTCTCGGACATGACTTTGGCGAGTGGAAGGAGACCAAAGCTCCCACGGCCGGGACAGACGGTCAGGAGACCAGAGTCTGTGATCGCTGCGATATAACAGAGACCCGCAGCATCCCATATCTTGGGAAGCCCTTAAAGATAGGCAGCAGTACCACAGATGATTATCCTTCCATAGCTGACGCCATGAAGGATATAAATAAGGCAATAAAGGCGAAGACCGCAGAGGCAGACGGATACAACCTGATCGTCGGGGATGAGCATACGGAGAAGAAAGCTGTCTCCTTCCCGAAATCCACCACTAAGTTCGCCATAACGGGGGGAAGGCTCATATTGGCATCGCCGAGTATTACCGCAAATTCGGATCTTGTGATATCGGCATCCCTCGACTCCGGAAAGGATAATAAGCCCGTTACCCTGAAGGCCGGGGCCGGCATAGATGTGAAGGTATACACCTTCACTACAAAGAGCAGCGTGGCACTGAACGGAAAGAAGACCAGCAATTTCAGGATGGATACCGGAACTGCTCTCACAGTCACGAATGTGAACGCCGTTAATCTTGAGGTGGGAGAGGGCACAACGCTTAAGCTTCCCGCAAAGAGCAAGTTTAAGCCTGCATCCCTCACCGGATCCGGCGTTGTGGACGCGGAGGAGAGTGCAACCCTGAACCCGGCTTCCATAAAGGATACCGGCATCGTATTAAGGCAGTATGTCACAACAAAGGGATCAGCCCTTCCAAAGCTCACAGTCGGTACTGCCGAAAATTCAAAACTGACGGTCATATCCGAAGACGGCGAGCTGGCAGACATCGCGGGACAGCAGATCTTCACCGTTGCCAAGCCCACATCGGCGCTTATAGTGAACGGCATGTCCATCGTGAACCCTTCGGGAGGTAATGAGCTCAGCCCGGTGCCCTATAAGAAAGCGGTAAAGGCAGAATGGATGGGAACCCTCACCCTTACAAACGGAGATGATGATATATTCTATCCTTCATTTGAAAAGGCCTTTGCGGCGTGTACCGATCAGGGCAGGGATTACACTGTCACGATGAATGACGGTACTGCGGTTACGAAACTTACCCTTCCGTCAAAAGCAAAGAGCCTCACCATAAAAGGAAATGGCAACGGTATCACTGCTGCAGGCGTTCTGGCGGTTAACGCAAAGTACCCCCTGACCATAGACGACGTGACACTTACGGCGGACAAAGCCGGGAAGCCTCAGAACATCACCGTAAACGCTCCCAAAGGACTCACCGTTACAGGCGTTACGGTGAAAGAAGGAAATGCCGTCATCAAAGGCGGTGGGAACCTGACCCTCGCCGGACTGAAGGGCGACGTATCAAGCATTACCGGTTTCGGGAAAGCTCAGGTCTCTGACAGCCTCAGGGTGACAAAAGCGTTCACGGTGCCGGAGATAAACCTTGGAAGCACGGCGAAAGTCATTGTCGCAAATAACGCCCAGGTCACGGCAAAGACTGAACTCAAGGGCGAAGAAGGGGCTACGATCACATACGAGGATGGCGCAAAGCCTGTCAGCGCTGCCGGAAGCGTCGGCGGAAA
>JAEELB010000082.1 GCA_016288705.1 Lachnospiraceae bacterium
AACCCGAGAAAGACTTACAGCCGGTGGACTCGTTCGGTATTAGCTCGGGGACTACCTGAACGCTGTCCTCTTCGGAGACTTCATATCCGGGAGAATTTATCAGTTTTATTACAAGATCGGCGGTCGCGTCCGCAAGTCCGGCTACGGTGCAGGATACGGTCGTGATCTTCGGCGAAGACATATAGACCTCATCGTAGCCGTCAAAGCCTGAAAGCAGTATGTCGTCCGGCACTTTGAGACCGTTGTTGCGCAGAACCTCGCAGACGTTTATCGCCATGATGTCATTTGCGCAAATGATGGCGTCGGGGATCTCGCCGGAGGAAACGATCTTCATGGCGGCCTCGAACGCGGGCCTTGCCCAGAAATATCCGTAACTGATCATGCTGTCGTCGAAGGTATAGCCGTATTCTTTTATTACTCTTCTGAAGATCTCCTCGCGCTCGACAGAGAAAGGATTTCCGGGTATGCCTGCCATCATGTGGGGCTTTTTCAGCGGCTTACTGTCCAGAACATGCCGGACCACTTCTTCAAAACCCTTCGCGTAGTCAAACTTTATGTGGGGGAGTCCTTCATAATCTCCGTCTACGATGATCACGGGCTTTCCGCGTTTTTTTGCCCGGGCGATGATGCGCTCCGACACGGTGCGGCTCTTGATCTTTTCGTCCATGATGATCACTGCGTCCGCAGTGCCGTAGGGGATGATGTCGAATACGGTAGTCTCCGAAGAGATGTTGTCTTCTTCCCAGTAAATGTCGGCGTTTATAGCGAAGATCAGGAGCATGCAGTCGTTTGCGATAAGTTTTTCGTTCAGTTTTACTATGAAGCTATGGATCTGCGTGTCAAAGACCCGCGAAGTGCAAAGCACGATGGTTTTCATGATCGATCATTTTACCTTTCTCAAAACAGCATGCTTCGTAAGTACCGATAGAGTATGATCTCTCTTGCATTTACGTTACGTTGCATTATAACACGATGCGGCGGAGATACAATATTTTTCGGAAATTGATCCGCGACCCCGGGGCGGGCGGAATTTTCGCACAAAACCGTCGAATTAGGGCATTTTGTGCGAAAAATAAGAGCCCGCATGGTCCGGTGGGCGGAATTTTCGCACAAAACAATGAAAATCGGGCAATCAGTGCGAAAAAAGAAGAATGCCGGGTCGATTTTCGCACAAAACCGTCGATTTCGGCCGTCTAGTGCGAAAAATAAGAGCAGATGGGCCTCGGCGGGCAGGATTTTCGCACAAAAAGGTCATTTTGGGGCGTTTAGTGCGAAAAATGACCACGGCTCCGAAAATTTTCGCACAAAACCGTCGAATTAGGGCATTTTGTGCGAAAAATAAGAACCCGGACGATGCGCAGGGCCGGCGGTTCAGTCGGCGCCGGATCTTGTGACCATTTCTGCAGGCAGATAGGAGAGTATCATCTCCTCAAGCTTCTCGGGAGACACGGGCTTGGAGAGATAGTTGTCAAAGCCTGCATCCATAAACTTTTTGCGGGCGCCGGAAATGGCGTCGGCTGTGAGACATACCACCGGCGTATTCCGGTTTGGATTGTCCTCCAGCGCCTTTAATTCGTGCAGGGTGGTGATCCCGTCCTTGCCGGGCATCATGTGATCCAGGAAGATCAGATCGTAGCGGTTTGTGGTGGCGAGCAGGATCGCCGCATCACCGCTTTCGGCGCAATCTATCTTCATCCGGGTCTGCTTCAGGAGACTGATAAATACGAACCGGTTCATCTCCGTATCATCCACGAGGAGCAGACGCGCTTCCGGCGCGGTGAAACGCACCTGATATTTCTTCCTGCGGCTGATCCGGCCGTTGTCCCGGTCTCTGAATCTTCCGATGGTTTCGCTGCTGCGGATACCCTGACGGATCTCGAACCCGAAGATGGACCCTTTGCCGTAGATGCTGTTTACTTCGAGACGGCTTCCCATCATGGAAAGCAGGCTCTGGGTGATGGCAAGCCCAAGCCCTGTCCCTTCAACATTGCGGTTCCGCTGCTCTTCAAGGCGCTCATACTGGGAGAACAGTCTTTCCATATCCTCCGGCTTGATGCCTATGCCCGTATCCCGCACTTCCACGCAGAGCAGTAACTGCCCGGGATCCCCGGGGACCTTTTTCGAGAAGACTCTGAAGGTGATCGTGCCGCGCTCGGTGTATTTCACGGCGTTTGTCAGGAGGTTCGTGATGATCTGCCTGATTCGGAGCTCATCGCCGTGGAGCACATTGGGGATGGATTCCTCAAAGTCCGAGGTCAGTATGAGGTTTCTGTCGTCAGCTCTCGGCTGTATCATGGTGACGATATCGTTTAATAGAGACGAGACTTCGTAATCTGTTTCGATGATCTCCAGCTTGCCCGCTTCGATCTTGGAGAAGTCAAGGATGTCGTTGATGAGTGCGAGGAGGGTCATTCCGGCGGTGTGGATGTTCTCCGAATATGTGATCACCGAGGGATCGTCGCTTTCCCGAAGGACCATTTCATTCATACCCATGATCGTAGTGATGGGTGTCCGGATCTCGTGGCTCATATTTGAAAGGAACGCGGATTTTGCTTCGTTTGCGGCGATGGCTCTTTCGGACTTATCGATCAGGGCTTCCCTGGCTTTTCTCTCCCTGTCTATATCTTCCACCAGCCAGAGTACGTGCATCAGTTCACCGGAATCGGATCTCTCCGATGCGATGAACCTGGCCCTGCGCCATCTGTTGTCCGAACTGAGATACTCCAGAGTGATGGTGTTCGTCTCTGCAAGTCTGTCAGGAAGAGAACGGAAATCAACAAAACTTAGCACCGCATCCATTGATTGCTCCGAAGACATGTGCTTCATGACATTAATAAGGGTTTGCTGGGCATCCGCGCGATTGATCCCGATCAGATCCACAACTGTTGCATTGCTGGCCTTTACGTCGTTGAAGGTATCATTTACAAGGTCGAAGTCGTAAACGGACATATAGATGTCCGCGGTGGAAGACATGCGGTTGTTGAGCTGTTCCGCCTGAAGCAGGGCGCTGTCACGGGCGCGCTTCTCGACGTCGATGTTCTCGAGGAGCCACAGCACGTGCGTGATGCGGCCGTCTTTGTCGCGTCCGGACACGACATATCTCGCGCGGACCCAGATGTCACCGTAACTGACATATTCCAGAGTCAGTATATCGGAATCTTTGAATTTGAGCTCGGGATCCCGGAGATCGCAGAAATCAATGGCGGCCTGCTTAGTGGGGCTGTCGGGGAGATTGTTCATTATCCCGAAGAACAGCTCCTGCATATTGTGATCGCAGGAGTTGACGACCTTTTCGATGGCGGGATTCTCATTCCGGATAGCAACGACCCTGTTTTCGGGGATGTTGAGCTCGCAGAGGGAAATGTAAAATTTCGCCGCTGAGGATATCTGATTGTTCAGCCGTTCCGCGACGACGTATCTGCTCTCGGAACGAAAGGTGATGTACAGGATGAAGAGGATCACGGCAATAAATATAACCGTACTGACTGCCAGCATTGTGTAAAACAGGGATGTGGCCCCTGCTGCGTGATACAGCGAAACATCAAAGGCGACTGCAAGAGCCGCAAGGATCAGGATGATCAGAAGTGAACAGGCTATGCCCGCCACTCCCTTTTTTTCAATGATCTCATGTAATGATATCTTTTCTTCTTTCATCTTCTTCCTTTTGACCGGAGCATCTGTCCTGTGCCGCAACACGCCTCACGCCCGACACCGGTCATTCTCCTTTGGCCGGCGCATCCTTCGATCGAACGGCGGGGACGGAAATCTCCTGTAAGTACAAAAACTGTTCGAAAAATGCAAAATCAGAGTTATTTTACCATATATGACAGGAGCTGTCATCAAAAACAGTCAGACAGCCGATTCATGGCTGTCCGGACGGGGCGTGCCGTAATTATGATTGTAATGCAGGTATCTTTCTGCTATAGTTCCTGTGTCAGGTTCAACTCGAGATCATCTTACTCCGGCGAAATGATAGTGAATGTGAAAGGGATAATGATATGTCAAAGGACAGGTTCGGATTTGGGAAAAACTGGAAAGAATTTCTGAAAAACCTTGACGACGATAAGATAGAAGCGGCAATGAATTCTCTTCGGGAGTGGCTGAATGTGAAGGACCTTAAAGGAAAGACCTTTTTGGACATCGGGTCAGGCAGCGGTCTTTTCAGCCTTGCGGCCAGAAAGCTTGGAGCAAAAGTGTTTTCTTTTGACTATGATCCCGACAGCGTCGCCTGTACAAGGGTGCTCAGAAAGCGTTATTTTCCGGGAGATAAGAACTGGAAGATCGAAAGGGGAGACGCTCTTGACGGGAAATATATGTCGAAGTTCGACAAACAGGACGTCGTTTACTCCTGGGGAGTCCTGCATCATACCGGCGATATGTACAGGGGACTTGAGAACGCATCGAAACTTGTGAAGGACGGCGGGAAGCTTTATATCGCCATATATAATGATCAGGGGAAATGGACAAAGTGCTGGACTGCAGTGAAGAGACTGTATAATCTTACGCCCGACGCGCTTAAAGGGCTTGTCCTGTTCCCCTGTTTCCTGAGACTCTGGGGGCCCACGACCATAAAGGATCTTGTCAGGTTCAAACCGTTTAACAGATGGAAGACGTATAAGAAGGAGAGAGGCATGTCCCCGTGGCATGACGTGGTGGACTGGGTCGGGGGATGGCCTTTTGAAGTCGCAACGCCGGAGGAGATCTTTTATTTCTTCAAAAAAAGAGGCTTCAGGCTGGAGAAGCTCTATACCTGCGGAGGCGGCCACGGATGTAACCAGTTCATGTTTGTAAAGAGGAAGGTGAGAAAATGATCGTTACAAAAGAACAGAGCGGGAGCACTCTTACCATATACGTGGAAGGAAAACTGAACGCAGTCACCTCGACCCAGCTCGAAGAGGAACTGGGGGAACTGGCCGGAGTCGAGGATCTGATCTTTGACCTTAAGGATATGGTCTACACTTCTTCGGCAGGGCTGAGAGTGATGTTAAACGCCCAGAAGATCATGGATGATCAGGGACACATGGTCGTAAGGAATGTAAATGAGGACGTGATGGACATCTTTGAGGAAACGGGATTCGATAAAGTATTTGAGATAGAGGAGTGACATGAATTATGTCTGAAGTGATCAAACTGGATCGTAAACTGGATGCGGAAGCGATAGTAGAGATCACTGAGTCTGTCGATTCCTATCTTACCGGGCATAATGTCCGGCATAAGAACAGGACCCTGTTTATGCTTGAGTCCATGCTTCTCGATATCAAAGCGCATTATGAGGATCCGATTGATGTGTCGGTCAGCGTCATAAAAAAGTTTGGACACAGTTTCATCATAGTCATTTACGGAGGGGAGGAGTTTAACCCTGCGGGAAACGAGGAGGCCAGCTTCCAGACACATATCCTGCTGGCCAATATGGGTCTTGCCCCTTCCTGGATCTATAAAAACAAACAAAACGAGATCACTCTTGAGATACCGAAGAACCGTCTCAGGGGTGAGACGCTGCTGCTTCTGGCTTTTCTTGCCTCTGTGGTGGTGGGGTTTTCGGGGCCGCTTTTGCCGGAGGCGTTTCTTAAATTTGCATCGGAATATATACTCGGCACGTTTTCGTCTGTCTTCATGAGGCTGCTGGCCGTGTTTGCGGGAATCCTGATATTTTTTTCCATCCTTTCCGGCGTCTGCGGAATGGAGAACATTTCCGAACTGAGTAAAAACGGGAAATACATGCTTAAAAGGACTATGATCCCAAGCGTGGTCGGGACCGTTGTGTTCGGGCTTGCACTGATCCCGCTGTTTAATTTTTCCTTCGGGGAAAGATCCGGAAGCGGCGGAGTAAAAGAGATATACGATGTGGTGATGAATGTCATCCCGTCCAATCCCGTGTCTCCTTTTCAGGATGGGAATATGCTGCAGATATCCCTTATTGCCGTGATAACCGGAAGCATGATGATAATACTCGGAAACAGGGTGAGCGCAGTAAAAGAACTGGCTCTTCAGGGAAATGCTCTTTTGATCTCTGTCGTGGAACTGATATGCAGGATGCTGCCTCTGTACATTTTCTCCGATCTTACGAGGCTTTTCTGGGAAAACGGGCTTTCCGTGATAACCGAAACCTGGAAACCGATCCTTCTGTGTTATGCCGTCTGTTTTGTGATCGGCCTTGGTATGCTTGTGATCATGAGCCTGAAATACAAGGTGAAGATCCCTGTCCTGTTTAACAAGGTCAGGCCCGCCTTCATGATCGGGCTTACCACCGCGTCATCCATGGCGGCCTACGGAACTTCGCTTGAGATCAATGAGACAAAGCTGGGGATAGACAGGGGATATACCAACTTTGCGACTCCGCTTAAGAATCAGCTTCACGGACTGACGGCTATATTGGGATTCCTTATCGCTATTTATTTCTGCGCCGACTACAGTGATATATCAGTCGATATGGTCTGGTTTGCGTGCGTATGGATCTATGTTTTCCTTATCATTCCCGCTATACCACCTGTGTCCGGGGGGACGCTGATCTGCCTGGGTATTCTCATGAAACAATTGGGTATCCCTTCTTCCTGCGTGGGAATGGCGGCCACCCTTATCCTGATATTTGATTTTGTCGTGACTGCGGTAAAGATCCTGCTCGTCCACATGGAAGAGGTAGAGGAGGCGGACCGTCTCGGGCTCCTCGACCGGAGCATTCTGATGAAGGAATAGACCGGGCGCCGGAAGCGGAAAGGCGTACAGTAGAACAAGATGCAGAAGAGACATCTCTCAAGGATCGTGTTGTCCCGGACCCTGATGACTGTCATGGGCTCCTTTGCGGTTCTGATGGCCGTTTCTGTTGTTATGACCTTTTTCATCGGGAGAGAAGAGATCATAAAATATGTCCGCTTCAGTCTCACGAATTTCAATGACTGCGTTATCGACAAAATGGAGTATATATACGTTTCCGGCATCAGGTATTATGCGGATCTCATCGATAATACCATGCAGGATGAGCTGGATTATCTGAAAAGCCCGGAATTCAGCGAAGGACTGTATGGTAATGTACATAACTTCGAAAGCGAGTCCGAGATCAATTTTGTGGATCACGATGGCGTGATAATCGCTTCCTCGGATTCAAAGAATATCGGACTGGATCTGAATTCCTGTCCCGAAGCGGAGGAGTTTCTGAAGCTGACTGACGGCGATCCGAATTATGTACTCGGATCAATGAAGCTCAGGGAATCTGACACCGAACCGATGCTCTACTGCGGAGTGCCCCTCCCAAAGTGCGGGATCTTCGTCCTTTGCGCCCGGGACCGGGAATTGTCGGACAAGAGAAAGGAATATTCGCTTGTCGTTACGATAAAGGATATCAACATCGGGAAAACCGGGTATTATCTCTGTCTGAACAGTGACGGGGAGATCGTCGGAAGCCCCGGAGACGTACATAACGGAGAGCAGTCCGGCCTTCCGTGGGATGTGAAGGAGCTCTCGGAAAGCGGGAAAGTCGAATCGGGCGAAGTCTACGGAGTGATGTCTTATGCGGCCGCGATGGCCGACGGGGACAGGTATCTCGTGGCAGTTTATCCCGTTCTCGAAGCGTGGGATTCCTGGCTGGTCCTTATGATCGTCACAGTCCTTATTTACATCGTTGTTTTCTTCATACTTTTCCTGATGATCCGGCATCTGATGACGGTGCAGGTGGTGCGCGGCGTTTACAGCCTGAACGGGTCCCTGAACCGGATTACCGAAGGGAATCTGGATGAAAGGGCCGATTTCAGGAATTCCATCGAATTTGACGAATTGTCCGACGGGATAAACCAGACAGTTGACAAGCTGAAGGAACTCATCAGCGAGGCGGAGGGACGGATAGACGCCGAACTGGCTCTGGCCGCGACGATACAGTGCTCTATACTCCCTCATGAGTTTCCCCCGTTTCCCGACAGGAGTGAATTCGAACTCTATGCCTACATGATTCCGGCAAAGGAGGTGGGGGGTGATTTCTACGATTTCTTCCTGACAGATCCCGACCATCTGGCTCTCGTGATGGGGGATGTATCCGGAAAAGGGATCCCCGCCGCAATGTTTATGGCGGAAGCAAAGAACCGTTTAAGGCACATCGTGATGAGATACGGTTCCGACGTTGCAAGAGCAGTCAGCGAATTGAACGCTGATCTGTCCGAAGAAAACGGCGCCGGATTGTTCGTCACCCTGTGGCTCGGGGTTCTGACAGTTTCCACGGGCCATGTGGATTATGTGGATGCGGGTCATGAATATCCGGCTCTCAGTCTGGGCGGGGGAGAATTCAGGGTGGAGAAGGATACTCATTCCATCTCCGTGGCTATGAGAAAAAAGGCAGTGTTTTCTGCGGGTTCATTTGACTTAAATCCGGGAGACATCCTGTACCTCTATACTGACGGAATAGTCGAAGCGCATAATCCCGAAGGGAAGATGTTCAGGATATCCGGAATGCTCGAAGCGTTAAACCGCGACAGGAACGCTTCTGTGGATTCTATCGACCGGAACGTGAGGGAAAAGCTGGCTGAATTCGTCAAGGATGCCCCTCCTTTCGACGATGCCACAACTCTTGTCCTGAGATACAAGGGGGTGCAGGCATGAAAAAGCACCTGTCCAGGATCGTTTCAAACCGGCTGCTGGCCTCCATTATGACCGCCTTTTTCTTCCTTATGGGTCTGTCTGCTCTGTTTTTAAGCTTTTATGAAAAAAGATCCCTGGACCGGGTCATCGATACGGGAATGGAAAGCATATCCGGGATAGCGCAGAGCAGAATGGAAGCGGATTTTCTGGACAACGTGGCCATAGACGCGGTGGATTATGAAGAATGTCACGGAAAAGCGGATCTGATAAAAGGGTTTCTGGAGGACGTGTATTATTCATATGACAGTGAGAGAAATATAATTGACAGTAACGGGATCATAATAATGTCGTCGGACCCCGAAAATGTGGGCTTTGACATGCACTCAGATCCCGAGGCGGACCGGATCCTGGAGGGGATCATGAATTCATCACAGCCCTATGTGCATGACTTTACGATCAGTCCCATGAACGGGATTTATATGAAATACTGCGGGACGCCTCTCGGGTTAAAGGAGGGATACTATCTGGAAGGGTTTACGGAAGAGGCGTTTGACGAGTACAGGCACGGTTATTTCATTTCACAGGTCCGGTTTGACAATATCGGAAGTGAAGGGTATTTCCTGCTCCTTGGTGAGGACGGGCTGGTTGAAAGCAGCTCCCGCGGGAAATACGACGGGGAGACCATGACCATTTCGGAAGACATGAAGAGATTGCCGGAAACCGGGAAGATCGGCAGGGATGAGGTGTTCGGAGTCATGTCCTATGTGGGAATGAGGCGGGACGGAAATGAACTGATTGCGGCTGTTTATCCGGTATCTGTGCTTGCGGAACAGTGGAGGATATCCCTGCTGATAACGCTTTTCCTTTATCTGTCTGTCTTTGCCGTTCTTTTCCTGGTGACCAGGCTTCTGATCGCCGATAACGTGGTGAAAGGGGTTTACAGCCTCGACGGATCCCTTAAGGCGATCACCGGCGGAAACCTGGATGAAAAGGCGGATTTCAGGGAGTCCCTGGAATTTGACCAGCTTTCCGACGGGATCAATTTCATGGTGGACAGGCTTAAGGGGCTGATAAAGGAAGCGGAGGAACGGATCGATGCGGAGCTGGCCCTTGCGGCAAGGATACAGACCTCCTTCCTTCCGCATTCTTTCCCCGCTTTTCCGGAAATAAAGGAGTTCGACCTTTTTGCGACCATGACACCGGCGAAGGAAGTGGGGGGTGATCTCTACGATTTCTTCCTCACGGATCCGGACCATCTGGCAATAGTGATCGGGGATGTGTCGGGAAAGGGTATCCCTGCCGCTCTGTTTATGGTGGTTGTCAGGGACAGGATAAGGCACAGCGTCATGAAATACGGCACTGACGTGGCGAAAGCCATGAGTGAAGTGAACCTGGAACTGATAAAGGAAAATGACGCAGGGCTGTTTGTCACGGTCTGGCTTGGAGTGCTCACCATATCCACCGGGCATCTGGACTATGTGGACGCAGGACACGAGTATCCCGCCATCAGCCGGGGAGGGAGAGCGTATCACTGCGCTGAGGATGTGCATTCGGTCATGGTGGCGGCCCTGAAAAAGGCTCAGTATGATGCGGGTGTCATTCAGTTTTCACCCGGAGATACAATGTATCTCTATACCGACGGAGTGACCGAAGCCAACGATCCACAGGGCGGGATGTTCCGGAGGGAAAGGCTTCTCGCCGCCCTGAACAGGGACTGCAGCGCTTCAGTTAAGGAGACGGACGACAATGTAAGGGCTGCGATAGTGGAGTTTGTGCAGGATGAACCCCGGTTCGACGATATTACAACCCTGTGCTTCAGGTATTATGGAAAGAGCCGGGAGGCGGGGACTGAAGCAGGGGAGCTCTGAAGGCTTTTCGCATGCTGTCTTATTTTTGTTGAAGTTTTGCCTGAAATACTGTATCATGCTTTTGTGATCAATTTGACACTGTAAATGGAATCTGTATTTACGGGAGGATGATTATGTGGACGATAAGTGAAGTAAAACAAACAGGCAAGGAAGCGTTTAAAAAGAATTACTGGGGCTGCGTTCTGGTCTCGCTGGTACTTGGGATCATATTCGGGGGTTCCGGATTTTCCGGGTATTCGTCAGGGGCTAAGTCCGCGGTCAACAGCATGGAGCAGGCGGGACTCAGCGCTGAAGAGATCCTGGGAGTGATGGCTGTCATTGCTTCAATTGCCATGGTGTTCAATACCATCTGGATCCTGGCCAAGATCTTTGCCCTTAATCCTCTGGAAGTGGGATGCTGGACATACCTCAAGGAAAACATTACCGGTGATGTGAGTTTTGACAGGCTGAAGGCCGGATTTGAGGATTACATGAGGATCGTGGTAGCCATGGTTCTCAGAAATCTGTTCCTCGGCCTCTGGTTTGCGCTTTTCTTCTTCCCCGGGGTGATAAAGAGTTATTCATACATGCTGGTGCCTTATCTTCTGGCGGATGATCCGTCTCTCACGGGGACTGCTGCCATAACAAAGTCCCGCCAGATGATGAACGGTCATAAGTGGAACGCTTTCCTCATGGATCTTTCATTCATCGGCTGGATACTGCTTTCGATCATGACCTGCGGCATTGTCGGGATACTTTATGAGGAACCCTACAGGAATTCCTCAAAGGCGGCTCTTTATCTTAAACTTAAGGAACTTGAGACCCCGAGCGTAAATGAGAACGTGACCTTCTGACGGGTACAGTCGGAAATTAACCCGACCTGAAAAAACTGATCATTATCACTGAAGGGATCCTGCCATCCGCGGCAGGATCCTTTTTCCTGTCTTTGTGAATCTGAACCCGGCCCCGGCTGTATCGGGAATAGTCCAAAAAACCCGTTGTAATCGGCAGGATAATGAATTAAAATTAGAAATACTATTTTTCAGGAGGTGGGTTGATGGAGAACAGGAAGATCCTTGAGATCAAAGATCTGGACATCAGCTTTCATTCCACCACGGAGACCGTGCACGCTATACGGGGAGTGGATCTGACACTCCGTCAGGGAGAGACCATTGCGCTGGTGGGAGAGTCGGGATCCGGAAAATCCGTAACGATGAAGGCTGTTATGGGGATACTCCCCGAAGGCGCCGTGATAAATAAAGGATCTGTCATCTATTACGGTCCGGATGATCTGAAGAACGGAAGCGGAGCGGCCCCCGGAAAGATCGGAAATGCGGCCCCCGGAGAAGAACAGTCCGATGGCGATAACGGCGTCGATCTCCTGAAGGCCGATAAGGAATGGGTCCGCAGGAACATGCGCGGAAGGAGGATCGCCATGGTCTTCCAGGATCCCATGACGTCGCTGAATCCCACAATGACTATAGGAGGGCAGCTCAGTCTCGCCATAAGTTCTCACGGCGAGGAAAAGGGATACCGCATAAAGGAAAGGGCGGTGGAACTCCTGCGAGAGGTCGGCATAACCGAGCCTGAGCGCAGGATGAAGCAGTATCCTCACGAGTTTTCCGGAGGAATGAGACAGCGTATCGTTATAGCGATGGCCCTGTCCTGCAACCCCGAGATCCTTATCTGCGATGAACCTACTACGGCTCTTGATGTGACTATCCAGGACAGGATCCTGGAGCTCATAGTGAGCCTTCAGCAGAAATTGTCGCTATCCGTCATTTTCATAACCCATAACCTGGGCGTGGTCGCAAAGGTTGCGGATAAGGTCTGTGTGATGTACGCCGGGAAGGTGGTGGAGAAAGGGACCGTGATAGACGTGTTCTACGATCCCCGGCACCCCTACACCTGGGGACTGCTCTCAGCCATTCCGGGGACCGGACTCAAGGGTGATCTTTATTCTATCCCGGGAACTCCCCCTTATCTCTCCAAGGATCCGGTGGGAGACGCTTTTGCTCCCAGAAATCCCTACGCCCTGGCAATAGATTTCAAGGCCGAGCCTCCCATGTTCAGGATCTCCGATACCCATTACGCGGCTACATGGCTTCTCGATGAAAGGGCACCGAAGGTGAAACGCCCCGCGGAGCTTGAGGAACATATAAAGGAAATGAGAAAGGAGGTGGCAGAGTATGTCGCACTCCGGGAATAAGGACGCGCAGTCCCCGGCGAAGAACTCCGGGAATGAACATCTTCTCAAGGTCACGGATCTTGTGCAGAGCTTCGGCCAGGGCAAAAATAAGGTCACCGTGCTACACGGAGTCTCGTTTCATATCGATCAGGGCGAGACTTACGGGCTTGTGGGGGAGTCCGGCTCCGGCAAATCCACAATAGGAAAGTGTATCATAGGGCTCAACACTCCTTCCGGCGGAAGCATAGAGTACAACGGCGATAAGAGCATTCAGATGATCTTTCAGGATCCCATGTCCTCCCTTAACCCCAGAAGGAAGATAGGGGATATAGTGGGCATGGGTCTGGACATAGGGAAAAAGTGCGCCTCCAAACAGGAAAGGAACGAGCGCATAGGCGAGATGCTTGAAAAGGTGGGGCTCCCGAGGGAGAGCGCCGAACGCTATCCCGGACAGTTTTCGGGCGGGCAGAGACAGCGAGTGGGCATTGCCCGGGCCCTTATCATGGAGCCGGAACTGATCGTAGCGGACGAATGCATAGCCGCTCTTGACGCTTCGGTACAGGCTCAGGTTGTGATGATGCTGAAAAAACTCCAGGCTGAGACCCGGACCACGTTCTTATTTATCTCCCACGATCTGTCCATGGTGAGATATCTCTCGGACCGGATAGGGGTGCTGCATCTGGGCTATCTTCTGGAAGAAGGCAGCACGGAGGAGATATTCCTGAACCCCATCCATCCTTATACCAAAAATCTGATCGCGGCCATTCCGGTGCCGAATCCCGTGGTCCAGTACAAAAACGAGATAAGGTATGAGTACGGGACTTCCGGAGTCCTGTATGAGGACGGAAGCTGGCACCAGGTGCAGGGAGGAAAAGACCACAGGGTTTTCTGCACTGACCGTGAGTTCAAGAAGTGGGGAGGGAATGCAGATGAGGAAGAATGATTTCTTTTGCGGGTTATTGACCGGCCTTCTCTCTTTATCTCTGATGCTTACGGGATGCAGCTCATCCTCCTCCGGAGTGAACGGCGCAGCGGCAAATGAGGGCGCCGGAAATGCAGTTCAGACGTCGGAGAATACCGCCCGGACAGATGAAGAACTGAACGTGGCGCTTTTGTCCATACCTATCACAATGGATCCGCAGAAAGTGTCCGATAATGAGAGCTCCCAGTATCTGTCTCCGGTCATGGCGACCCTTTTCCGTTACGGGGAGAATAACGAGCTGGAGCCGGAGCTTGCCGAGAGTTATGAGGTGTCGGAGGACGGACTCACCTATACCTTCCGTCTGAAGGAAGGCCTCAAATACAGCAACGGATCTGCCATAAAGGCGAAAGACTTTGTGTACGCCTTCAGGCGGATTGCCGATCCGCTGGAAGCGAGTTCCGCGATCTTCATCCTGAGCGACATCTGCGAGGTGAAGAATGTGGAGAAGGTTTCCAAAGGCGAACTCCATGTCGAAGAACTGGGCGTGAGCGCGCCGGATGAATTGACCTTCGTGGTGGAACTGGAACAGCCCTGTCCTTATTTCCTGTACTGTCTTACCATGGTCCCCACATCCCCCTGCAAAGAGAGCTTCGTTAGGCTGTGCAAAGGACATTATGGGGACAGTCCCGAAACGATGCTTGCAAGCGGTCCTTTCATGGTGGATAAGTACGAGCCCATGGGGATACAGGTTCATTATGTGAAAAATCCCTACTATGTGGATGCGGACAGAGTAAAGCTCCCGGGGGTGAACTTCCGTCAGGTCGCGAATGTGCAGCAGGCGGAGATGGTGTACCAGACCGGCGAGACCGATATCATCCCTGTGTCGAGGGAGTATCTGGGGCTTTCTAAGGATGATCCGAATCTGAATTCCATATACGGCGGCCTGATCGAATACATTGTGGGGAATTTTCAGAACAGCGAGGCCTGGGCCAACAAAAACATCAGGCAGGCCTTCAGCAAGGCGATCGACAGGGACAGCATCGCCGAAAACTTCTACTTTTCGGGGGCTACCGGATTGACGAGGGTGGTGCCCGCCCAGTTTGCCACCGAACCCGACGGGAGCGATTTCGGCGGGGATGTGCACATGTTTGATGACGACGCCGGATACGATCCCCAAAAGGCAGCCGAACTCTTCAAAAAAGGGCTTCAGGAATTGTCTCTCGACAGGCTTACCCTTTCGATCATAGCCTCCTCAAACAATTCGGACCTTATGGAAATAATAAAGTCGCAGACGGAGGAGAATCTTCCCGGTTTTCAACTGGATGTGAAGCTTATGCCTACCGCCCAGCTTATGGACAGCGCCAACAAGGGCAAATTTGACCTGATGATAATCGGCTGGGTCCCGGATTATCCCGATCCGAATTCCTATCTGGGACTTATGAAAAGTGATTCGGAAATGAACAGAGGTCATTTTGAAAACAAGGATGTGGATTCAGCTCTTCAAAACGCGTCCATGGAGAATGATCCCCAAAAAAGGATGCAGTATCTTCATGACGCCGAGAAGGCTGTAATGGATGATCTGGGCATGGTGCCTTTGGTCTCCCTGGGCGGCTCCTGGCTGATATCCGAGAGAGTGAAGAATGTGAACATCAGATTCGACGGCAACGTGATCCTTGTCGGATTTGCCGAAAAGAGGTGAGCGGGATGAAAAAATACATGCTGAAAAAGTTTATCATTTCGATAGTGACCCTGTTCCTGGTGGTCTTCATACTGTTCCTGCTCATGGAACTCATGCCCGGTTCACCCTTCAATAACGACAAACTCACTGAGGATCAGAGGGAGATGCTGGAGGCGGCTTACGGGCTGGACAAGCCTGTATTGTACCGGTTCCTGATCTACGTAAAAAACATCTTCCGGGGGGATTTCGGAGTGAGCTACAATCTTTCGATAAACACTCCGGTTTCGCTAATGATCTCCTCAAGGCTTCCGGTCTCCATGGCTATAGGACTCGGAGCTATGGCACTGGGAAGCGTTTCGGGACTGCTCCTGGGATTCTTCGCCGCATTTTCACACGCTCCGGGATCGGGGAAATACGGGAAGATCGCGGATTCCGTCTGTATGGCGATCAGCGTTATAGGCCTTTCCGTCCCGTCCTATATCTTCGCAATAGTGATGAGCTATTTCTGCGGATTCAGATGGAAATGGCTGCCTCTGCTCTATGATTTCAGGAAACCCGTTACATCATCGCTTATGGCTGTCATTTCCCTGTCGATATTCGTGGCCGCCGTTATAGCCCGGTACACCAGGGATGAGGCTTCGGCCGTACTGCGATCCGATTACGTGCTCTTCGCCATAAGCCAGGGATTGTCAAACGGACAGATACTGATGAAATATGTGATCCGCAATTCTCTCATGGGAGTCATCACCGTAATGACAATGCTGCTCGTGGGACTTCTCACCGGATCGCTGGTGACGGAGCGCATTTTCTCTATTCCCGGGATCGGCTTCCTGATGTCCAGCGCCATCGAGGCTAATGATTACAACGTGGTGGTGGCGCTAAGCTTTGTGTTTGCGTCGATCTATGTGACCGCAAGACTGCTCCTGGATCTCCTGTACGGCATCATCGATCCGAGAGTCAGGGTTTCCGGAGAGGGGAGGTGAGATCATGGATCAGTGGACAAAAGAGGATTTCATTTTAAAAGGTAATGAAAACGATTTCACCATCGACAATACGGTCTCGGGAGACAGTTATTGGAAGGGCGCCGCAAAGAGGTTTTTCGGCAGAAAGTCCAATCTGACAGGTCTCGTGCTCCTCATCCTGCTGGTGGTGCTGGCTGTCTTTGCGCCCATCCTGTCTCCTTATGATTACGCCGAACAGAACCTTGACAGGGCGGACCTGGCGCCGAGGATACCTTATGTGCTTTCGGGAACGGAAAAATACAACGGGACCGGCGGAGCCTTTGAGAGGAACAAATATCAGGAACTGGGGCTTGACAATGTCTATTACTTTTTCGGCACCGACAATCTGGGCAGAGACCTCTTCTCCCGCTGCTTTATGGGGCTCAGGGTTTCTCTTATGATCGCTTTGGTCGCCGCTCTCATCAATGTCGCCATCGGAATGAACTACGGGATGATCTCCGGATATCTGGGAGGGCGGACGGACTTTATTATGCAGCAGATCGTGGACATAGCCGGGAGCATCCCCACGCTCGTCGTGGTCACTCTTCTCATGATAGTGCTGAAGCCCGGTGTCGGCTCCATCATAGTCGCCCTTATGCTGACCGGCTGGATGGAGATGAGCATCATCACAAGAGCGCAGACTCTCAGGTACAAGGACCGTGAATTCGTGCTTGCAGCCAGGACTCTAGGCGCGGGCAATTCATTTATCCTCTTCAAGGAGCTCCTGCCGAACATAGCAGGAAGCCTTATCACCCAGATCATGGTCACCATACCGGACGCCATTTTCCTGGAAACCTTCCTGAGCTTTCTGGGGCTTGGGCTTCCGGTGGGGAGCTGTTCCCTGGGGCGCCTGATCTCGGAAGGCTTCGACAACTGCATACTGCATTCCTATATGCTGTTCCCCTGTGTCATCATCCTGGTGGTGCTGATGATAGCATGTAATCTTGTGGCTGACGGACTGAAGGAGGCCTTTGATCCGGACGGAAGGGCGTGATACGGGAAAGGGGACGGCTTGAAACCCGGGGAGATGACCACAGAAACCCGGAAATAAAACCCTGCGGAATGAGAGGCAGATCTTGACTGAAAGAAAAAGACCCGATAAAAGCGCACTCCTGACACAGACTCCGGTGCCTCAGCTGATCGTGAGGCTCGCGATCCCCACGATGATCAGCATGCTGGTGACCGGACTGTACAACACCGCAGACACGTATTTCGTGGGAAGGATCTCGACGCAGGCCACAGCCGCAGTCGGGCTGGTCTTCTCCGTCATGGCCATCATCCAGGCTCTCGGATTCTTCTGCGGTCACGGTTCCGGCAATTACCTGTCCAGGCAGCTGGGCTCGGGAAACATCCGGGAAGCGTCCGAGATGGCGTCCACCGGATTCGCCGTCGCTCTCATCCTCGGAGTGATCGTGGCGTCTGTCGGGCTTATTTTCATAAGACCAATCGCCTTTCTGATAGGGGCCACCGAGACCACCCTCCGGGATACCATCGCTTATATGCGGATCATCCTGCTGGGGGCTCCCCTTATGATAGGGCAGTTTGTCATTAACAATCAGCTCAGATTCCAGGGGAACGCCATATATGCAATGGTGGGACTTATGTGCGGGGCTGTGCTGAATATAGGCCTCGATCCCCTGCTGATACTGGTCTTAGGAATGGGCGTATCCGGCGCTGCCATCGCCACGGTTTCGGGCCAGTTCATCAGCTTTCTGGTACTGCTCCTGGGCACGGGAAAGTCGGGGAGCATCACGTTCTCCGTGAGAAATGTCCATATCAACCGGCATTATCTGTTGGAGATCGTAAACGGCGGAGCGCCCTCCCTTTTCAGACAGGGGCTTAACTCGGTATCCACGCTTTTGCTGAACCATACAGCGGGGAGCTTCGGAGGAGATGCGGCTATCGCAGGCATGTCCATAGTCAACAGGACCATGATGCTCATAGCCTCCGCTCTGATCGGCTTCGGTCAGGGCTATCAGCCGGTCTGTTCCTACAACTACGGGGCAGGGCTCTTCAAAAGAGTGAAGCAGGGCTTCTTCTTCTGCGTGAAATACGGCGTCATTTTCCTGTGCGCATCATCAGCCGTGGCGTTTATCTTTGCCCCGGAAATAGTGGAATGGTTCAGGAATGACCCGGATGTCGTCAGGATAGGGGCGGAAGCCCTCAGATACCAGGCTGTGTCGCTGCCACTGATGGGCGTGACCATCATCTGCAATATGATGCTCCAGTCCTCCGGCAAGGGCGTCAAGGCGTCAATAGCAGCCTCCGCAAGGAGCGGGCTCTTCTTTATCCCGCTGATAATCGTCCTGCCACGGCTGTTCGGGCTTAAAGGGGTGATGCTCTCCCAGCCTGTTGCGGACCTTTTTGCCATGTTCCTGGCATTGCCTCTCGCATGGTCGGAACTTGAGAAGATGTGACCTGCCGCCGGGCCGCCTTGAAGGTTCGCATTTGACATTGTATGGTATATTTTCAGGGGGTAATATGAATGGACAAACCTGATAAGGGCATCGGACCGGTCTCCAGAAGCGGCAGGGTGTTTTCGGAAATAAGGACCGGCATTCTCTCCGGAAAGTACAGGGAGGGGGAGGAACTGAAGGAGGAATCCCTCGGCGGCGAACTGGGGGTTTCCAGGACGCCGGTGCGCGAGGCCTTAAGGCAGCTTGAGCAGGAGGGACTGATAGACATCATTCCCAATAAAGGGGCCGTGGTGACCGGGGTGAGCCCGGACGACATCAGGGATATCTACATGGTCAGAGCGAGACTGGACGGACTTGCCGCGTCCCTTGCTGCCGGAAATATAGACGAAAAAGGACTTGAAGAGCTGGAAGAGAATGTGCATCTGGCAGAGTATCATTGCGAAAGGGGAAATGTGGACAGGCTTCCCGAACTGGACAGCAGGTTCCACGAGATCATTTACAGGGCGGGCGGATCCCGCTATATCGGCAGGATGATGGTGCGGCTGCATCAGTATTCATTTGCCATGAGGCAGAAGACACTTGCGAAGGTTTCAAGAGCTGAGGCTTCCAACCGGGAGCACAGGCTCATCACGGAGGCTCTGAAAAAGAGAGACCCCTCCCTGGCTGACAGGCTTTCCAGGGAGCATGTGATAAAAGCGTACGAGAACATGTTGGAAAAAGGATATGTGAACGGAGGAAGGATAGAATGAGTGGAAGGATCGTTATGAAGACCCCCCTGGTGGAGATGGACGGGGACGAGATGACCAGAGTGATCTGGAGCGCCGTAAAGAAGGAACTGCTGGAGCCTTTCGTGGAACTGAACACGGAGTACTACGACCTGGGTCTGGAGAAGAGGGATGAGACGGAGGACAGGGTGACCGTGGACGCCGCGGAGGCCGTGAAAAAGTACGGCGTGGGCGTTAAGTGCGCGACCATCACCCCCAACGCCCAGAGAGTGGAGGAGTACAGCCTTAAGCAGATGTGGAAGAGCCCCAACGGGACCATAAGGAGCATACTGGACGGCACGGTCTTCAGGACTCCCATTCTGGTCAAAGGGATAGAACCCTACGTCCGCACCTGGAAGAAACCCATCGTCATGGCCAGGCACGCCTTCGGCGACGTATACAAAAACACGGAAATAAGGGCGGAGGGGGCCGGGAAGGCGGAGCTCTTATTTACATCCGGGGACGGGGCCGAGACCAGAAAGACCATCGCGGAATTTGATTCCCCGGGAGTCGTGCAGGGAGTCTTCAATACGGACAATTCCATCTCCGGTTTTGCCCGCACCTGCTTTGAGTATGCCCTGGGCGAGGGAAAGGACCTCTGGTTCGCGTCGAAAGACACCATCTCCAAGACCTATGACCACAGGTTCAAGGATATCTTTGAGGAAATGTATGAAAATGAATACAGAAAGCGCTTTGAGGAGAAGGGGATCACTTATTTCTATACTCTCATAGACGACGCCGTGGCCAGAGTGATACGGAGCGAGGGCGGATTTGTCTGGGCGCTGAAAAATTATGACGGCGATGTCATGTCGGATCTGGTATCCACGGCCTTCGGATCTCTCGCCATGATGACTTCCGTTCTCGTGTCCCCCGATGGGAAATACGAGTATGAAGCGGCTCACGGGACCGTGCAGAGACATTATTACAAGTACCGGAAGGGGGAGAGTACATCGACCAATTCCGTGGCCACCATTTTCGCATGGAGCGGAGCTCTCAGGAAGCGGGGAGAGCTGGATGGAAATAAAGACCTCACGGACTTTGCGGACAGGCTGGAAAAGGCGGTCCTCGACACTATCGAGAGCGGCCGGATGACCGGGGACCTGGCGGCCATCACGACTCTGGACAAGGTGGAGAGGCTGGATACCTTTGAATTCATCAAAGCCATCAGGGAGAGACTGTAAGGCGGCTACAGGGCCCGGAACGCATCCCGGTCATTGACGGCTGAGAGAAGGTGTCCCTGCGGATGAGTGACGGCGGCGGGCTACTCCTGCAGCGAGTCCCATCTGTCGTAGAGTTCTGAAAGAAGTGATGAAAGAGAGTCCCTCTCCTCAGAGAGAGCTGAAAGAGCGGAGGGGCTTGTGGCATTTTCGGGGAGCATGATCTGAGCGTCGATCGCTTTTATCTGCTCCTCGATCTCTTCTATCTTCTTTTCGCAGGCCTCTATTTCGGCTTTTTGCTTTCTCTCGGCGGCAAGCCTGGATTTCCGGTTGAGCCAGTCCTCCCGGCCCGGTTCTCCGGAAGCAGCGGTCCTGCCTGCGCCCCTTGACGAGGCCGAAGCGTCTGTCCGGTCCGGGTTACCTGACCCGGCAGCAGCCGCATTATCCCTCTTTTCCAGGTAGTAGTCGTAATTTCCGGGAAAATCCAGAAACTGTCCGTCCTCCAGAGAGAGCACCCTTGTGGCGGTGCGGTTTATGAAATATCTGTCGTGAGATACGGACAGAACGGTCCCCTCGTAAGATGAAAGGGCGTCCTCCAGCACCTCGCGGGAGGTGATGTCCAGATGGTTCGTGGGTTCGTCCAGTATCAGCAGATTGGCTTTTCCCAGCATCAGGCACAGGAGGGAGAGCCGTCCTCTTTCTCCGCCGGAGAGATCGGGTATCTTCTTGAACACATCGTCGCCAAGGAAACGGAAAGCGGCGAGGGAGGTCCTTATTACCGATTCCTTAAGGTCCGGCCGGCGGTCGGAAACCTCGTCGAATACGGTGCCTGTGCCCAGATTTTTGAACTCCTGGTCATAATATCCGATATGGACGTTCACGCCTTTGTAAATATGGCCGGAAACAGGCGGGACAAGGCCGTTTATCATCTTCAGAAGGGTGGATTTCCCGGAACCGTTTTTCCCTATGACGCAGACCCGCTCACCCCGCCTTATGGTGAAGAACTGGTTTTCAAAGAGGGGAGAGCCGTCGTAAGCGGCTGTCAGGGCTTCCACGGTCAGCACGTCCTTTCCGCTCTGGAGAAAGGGAGTGAAGGTGATCCGGATGCCTTTTTCCTCATCCGGCCTTTCAAGGCGGTCGATCTTATCCAGGGCTTTGGCCCGGGACTCGGCGCGCTTCACGGATTTCTCCCGGTTAAATGAGCGGAGCTTTTCGATCACTTCCTCCTGATGGCGGATCTCGTCCTGCTGCTTTAAGTACAGGCGCATTTCAGCCTTTCTTTTCTCGGCCTTCTTCCGTGCGTAGGCGGTGTAATTACCCTTGTAAATAAAGGCTTTGCCGTTCTCGATCTCAAGGATCCTGTCGGAAATCTTATCCAGAAAGTACCGGTCATGGGAGATGGTGATGAGAGCTCCTTTAAAGGAGGAGAGCATTGACTCAAGCCAGATCACCGAGTCCATGTCCAGATGGTTCGTGGGTTCGTCCAGTATCAGCAGCTCCGGCTCCCTGATCAGGGCCTTTCCGAGAGCGACTTTGGTCTTTTCGCCTCCGGAGAGGGTGGAGACCATTCTGCCCCGGATGTCATCCAGGGAAAGCCCCCTGACAGCGCCAGTGACGCGGCTTTTGTACTCATAGCCTCCGATCCGGGCATATTCGGCTTCAGTTTCCGAGTATCGTTCGGCGATCCCGGAGGAGGTAAGCGATGCTTCCCCGAGGTCACCCTCCATCTCTTCCCGGAGGGAGTTCATGCGTTCCTCCAGCTCCAGCACTTCCGGCCGCGATCTCATCAGTTCTTCCATCACCGTGAGACTGCTGTCAAGCCCCTGTTCCTGGGCAATGTAGCCCACAGAGGTCCCTCCGGGCATGGTGACGGAACCCCGGTCAGGCTCGATCTCTTTGAGTATGGTCCTGATAAGGGTGGTCTTCCCGGCGCCGTTCACGCCTACGATGGACAGCTTTTGCGCAGCGTCCAGGGTGAAAGAGACGCCTTCAAATATGACTCTTTCGCCGAAACTTTTTTTGAGGTTTGATATCTGTAACAGCATAAGGGGGATTATAGCATACTTTGAGCCGAGCCTTCATCCCGTTTTTTTAAAGGGGCCGTGATAGTTACTATTCACAGCCCAAATGCCTTTTTGACATTCTCCTCCGGTAATACGTGGCGATTCAAGTCTGCCCTTCGGTGAAAGATAGGACTAAAACGCTGTTTTCGACGCCTTAGTCCTACTTTTTTGCTTCCGGGCCTCCTGTTCGGGCTTCCGCATACCCGGAAAGTTAGGATAAGACGACAGTTTTTGGTCGTCTTATCCTAACTTTGGCATCTCCGGACCGGGCTCAGGGCTTCCGCATACCCGGAAAGTTAGGATAAGATGACAGTTTTTGGTCGTTTTATCCTAACTTTG
>JAEELB010000083.1 GCA_016288705.1 Lachnospiraceae bacterium
AGATAATTCCATCAAATGCTACTGACAAGGCTGTCACATGGCGATCCTCAGCTGAGGGAGTGGCTACCGTTGACAATGACGGCGTTGTAACAGGGATAAAGGCGGGTCCTGCGGTCATCACCGCGAAGTCCAGGGATGGGGGGCTTGAGGCTTCCTGTGAGGTGACGGTGAAAGAAAAACCTGTTGGTTCGGTGTCTGTCACGGGAGTGACACTTATTGGCAGCAAGACGATAAAGAAAGGAGAACAGGTGACACTTGTTCCGGTAGTTTCTCCTTCGAATGCAACTGACAAGTCTGTCAGTTGGATTTCTTCTGCTCCCGAAATCGCCGGCGTCGATGATGAGGGAGTGGTGACAGGTTTAAGCAAAGGGAAAGTAGACATAACAGTCATAACCAGGGATGGAGGGTTCTCGGCAAAATGTGTCTTAACAGTGGAGGAAGATGTAAAGCCTGGACCTGATCCCGAACCCGACTCCTTGGAAACCAGAGTAACCATGGTGCCGGGAGAAGTAAAGGGGCTTGGAACCATTTTTGGCGCAGTGTGGATACTGGGCGAGGAAAATCCTAAAGGATGCGTGACCCTGAAGGACGGAGTTGTGACTGCGAAAAAAGCGGGGACGGCAGTTGTTACTGCTTCCTATGGCTTAAATGAACTCATTTATGATATTACTGTAAAGGATGAGAAACCGGAAGAAAAGACCATGTCCGATGGGAAGAAGACCTATAAGCTGGCAGCTGTAAAGAGCCTGAACCTGGTTTCCGGCGCCGCTCCCAAAAAAGTCGCTGTGAGCATTCCCGCGAACCTCAGGGATCCGTTGCTGGAGGTATGTTGTGAGATGGAAGGCCCGGAAGACCTGCTTAAAGTGAGCGGTCCCGAATATAACAACAATACGGACAGAACCAGGGCTTCCAAAGCTTTCTTCATGGTTGAGCCGGAGGACTCCGGGGCGGGGTACCTCGTATGGTCAGTAAGGAATGCAAAGGGAGAGGTTCTGGTACAGACCAGTACAAAGGTGGTTATAAAGAAGCATGTTCAGAGCATCGGGATTTCACAGAAATCGCCCCTGAAACTGAACGTGGGAACCGGAGAAAGACTTGAAGTGTCAGGAACAGAGGGCAGCACGGACGCCAGGAAGCTTTCCTTCAGTGTCAGGGGCAAGGGAATAAAGGTCTCCAGGTCCGGTTATGTGGCTGTGACTGCTCCCGGAGGCGGAGGAGAAGTAACTGTCAAGTGCGGAAAGGCAAAGGCTGTTATTTCCGTTGAGTCTGTCGAGCCATCGGGAACGGGTTATCTTGCGCTCAACAAGACAAGTGTCAACATGAAGATCCCCAAGCCTTCAGCGAAGAAGCCGTCGAGCACGACGCTGAAGATAGCCGTTCCAAAGAAGGAAAAGCCGAAGGTTACCTGGTCTGTGGTGGATTCACCTGAAGGTATAAGTGTGGATGCAGAAACCGGAATGGTCAAAGTGGAAAAGAATGCTGTCCCGGGGCTGTACGAGGTTAAGGCGGAACCTGAAGAGGGGAGCGGACTTAACACTGCATACTGTGAGCTCATTGTAAAATAAACGGCCGGTTTGTGACGGGTTTTCCTGCGAAGGGGGGATTACCTTAAATAATGTCAGGTTGGCTGTATTTTAGGAATAGATTGCGGGAGCTTTTTGCCGCAACTCTCTTCGCCGGACCCTGCAAAAGCCCTGATGCCTCATAACGCTCTGCTGAAAGAACTTCAAACGACACCCCCTTGTATTCGATACGCTTTTTTTGTAAGATTTTACTTGCGGAATTGCACTCGCGCAAGAGATCCGGATGATACGGTACAGAAAGTGACACCATGAATCAGAAGAATAATGAGAAGTTCATTCTCCTCCTGGATACGGTTTCATCTGTGGGGCTGATCCTGGAAAATATCCTGATGGGATGGGAGTTCTGGGTCCCGATCGTAGTCCTGGCCGGGATCATTGCGCTGTGGGCGGTCAATCTGTCCGAGAAGATAGAGTTTAATGTGAGAAGGGTCTTCTATACGGCCTGCGCCGTGCTTCTGGTATTTTATCACGGTGTGCACAAGACCAGCCTTTTCGATGTGGCTTTGACCATAATCCTCGTCATGGTCACCTACTCTGTATTTAACAGAGTCGTCATCATGAACGTTGTCCTCATCGAATACTTCATTATCATGTTCATTCATTTTATCAATTTTCCCGGAGGGGATCCCGTTCCCCACGACAAACTCACCGTTTCCAGGCTCCTGCTTCATGCGGCCATCGTGCTCCTGATCTATTATTTCAGCGTCCGGACCATAAATGACAGGCTTGAGGATGAGGAGGAAAACAGGATAAAGGAGGAACGGGTAGAGAAGAACGACGCCAACATGGAGGACTTCCTGTCCAACATATCTCATGAACTCAGGACCCCGGTAAATGTGGTAAACGGAATGTCGGATCTCCTGATCAAGCGGGGAGCGGGGGATGAAGCGGCTTCCATCAAGAACGCAGGGGTGAGACTCGCCTATCAGATCGAGGATATCCAGGATTACACCGAGTGCAAGAGGCAGAGTATCTTCATTGAGGAAGACGATTATATGAGCACATCCCTGATCAACGATGTGGTCACGAGCTTCCGTACCAACGACAGCAAGGGAGATCTGGAACTGGTGGTGGATCTGGATCCCATGACCCCCGCAATGATGAGGGGCGATATCAAGAAGCTTCACAAGATATTCCGGCATCTTCTGGAGAACGCGGTGAAGTTCACGAGGACAGGCGGCATATTTGTGAAGATGTATGCCGAGAAGACCGACTACGGAGTGAATCTCGGGATCGAGATGACAGACACGGGCATCGGCATGAGCAGAGCCGCGATCCGGGCGGTTACCGCAGGGATGTACCAGGCAAATAAGAAAAGAAACCGCAGTTCGGGAGGCATCGGGCTGGGGCTGTATATCGTATACGGGTTTGCCCACAGTATGGGAGGCTTTGTGAAGATAGAGAGCGAGGGTGAGAGCGGTACCACGGTGCGCGTTACGATCCCTCAGAAGGTGGTGGATGAGAGGCCCTGCCTGTCGCTTGAGGATTCCTTTGAGGGGGCGGTCCTGTTCCATGTGCGTCCGGATAAATACAAAGTGCCCAGGCGTCGCGACGTTTACCGGAGCATGGCCACCTCACTGGCATCCGGTATCCGCGTTCCCCTCTATCCCGCCGAGACGGTCTATGAGGTGGAGCGCCTGAAGGAAAAACTGAAAGCAACCCATGTATTCATGGGACAGGAAGAGTACGAGGAGAACAGCGGCTACTTTGAGGAACTGGCCAAAGAGAATATCGTGGTGGCGGTGTCCGCGGGCCCTGACATCAAGGTCCCTGCCAACAGCAGAGTCATTGTGATGCCGAAGCCCCTGTATGCATATCCCGTAATAAAGGTCCTGAACGAAGGATGGGACGCCAGGGAGAGCGACATGGGGGACCGGGAGAACGGTCAACGGCCCGTGTTTAAGGGCGTCAGAGCGCTGATAGTGGACGACGAGCCCATGAATCTGGTGGTGGCCACATCCCTTTTCAGGGAATATGAGATGATCATCGATACCGCGGGAAGCGGAAAAGAAGCCATAAAGAAATTCAGATCCAGCGAATACGATCTGGTGTTCATGGATCATATGATGCCCGAGATGGACGGCGTGGAGGCCATGAAGCTCATCAAGGCAGCCGCTGCCGAAACGGGAAGAGAAATACTTGTGGTGGCCCTTACCGCAAATGCGGTTTCCGGCGCCCGGGAAATGTTCCTGAAAGAAGGCTTCGACGGATTCATAGCAAAGCCCATCAATACTTCCGATTTTGAGAGGGTTGTCACCAGGGTGCTGTCAGGAAGGGGAACCGGCAAGGGAGGTGAGAAGAGATGAATCTGTTCGGGATCTTTAAACCCGCCTATGACGCCATAAGGGATCCGGACCGGGATTTCAGCGAGCGCATCTTCCTCATTCTGACCTTTATGTCCGAGGTGGTGGTGTTCATCGCCCTGATAGGTGATATCCTTGTGGGCGAAAACTTCATGGAGATCGCAACGCTGGTGGTAACGGTGGTGATGGTTCCTGTCATCGCCCTGACCTGCCTTCGCATAGACAGGCTCGATCTGGCTGTCCGGATCATAGTGGTTGGACTTGTATTATTCGTTCTCCCCGCTTTATTTTTCTACGGGGGAGGGCTCAGAGGCGGCGGGGTGATCTGGATCATCTTCGCCTATATGTACGTGGGACTGGTGCTGAAAGGC
>JAEELB010000084.1 GCA_016288705.1 Lachnospiraceae bacterium
GCAGGTGGATCCCATGACCGATGAACTTAGCGAGACCGTGGATGCCACAACGGAAGGCGTGGAAAAAGAACTTGAGGATTCCGTAAATTCCATATCCGCCAACGCCCGCACCGTAGGCATCATCGTACTTGCCTCTTCCGTGATCTACATCATATTCATAATCTATATTGCCTTGATCGTCCTCAAACAGATGATAGCTCCCATAACCACTGTTAGTTCTTCACTTCGCAGGCTTGCCGACCACGACCTGACTGTGGCCAGGATAAACAGCGATCAGAAGGATGAGATCGGAGGTCTTATTTACGCCTTCAACACACTTCGTGATTCACTCCGCGATATCATGACGGATCTGGACACCTCGGCGAATGATCTGGAGTCACTCTCCACTTCAATGGCCTCCCAGTCTGATGTGATCTCCAAAAATGTATCCGAGATCACCCAGGCTGTCAGCAGCGTGGCTGATCTTGCAGTCCGCCAGGCTTCCGATATAGACGGATCGATGAACGAGCTCAACGAACTCAGATCCATCGCAGAGCAGAATGCTCAGGTTTCCGACAATCTTTCCATAGCCAGCGATCAGATCTCAAAGGCCAGTGAAGAAGGAAACCGAGTGTTGGATGAACTGTACGCGGTATCGAAAGAGAGTGAAGCCTCCTTCGAAGAGATCTTTGCCAGCATAGAGAAGATCAAAGAAAGCACAGCCAATATCAGCGAAGCCTCCAACCTGATCGACAGCATCGCAGGCCAGACCAATCTGCTCTCCCTGAACGCATCCATCGAAGCCGCCAGGGCCGGAGATGCGGGAAGAGGATTTGCCGTTGTGGCAGATGAGATCCGCAGTCTGTCAGACGGTTCCGCAAAGAGCGTTCAGGAGATCAATCTCATGATCCGTGAACTTCAGATCAATGTCGAGAACGCCACAAAGCAGAGCAACATCCTCAGGGAAGCGGTTACAAAACAGACCACGGGAGTTGAAGATACCAGAAGCAGTTACAAAGCCATCGCGGACAACCTCGAGAACATAAATAACGAGATCAGCCAGCTGAGTCAGATCAGCCGGTCCATGCAGGATAACTGCAACAATGTGGGCGATGTGATGCAGAATCTGTCCAGCGCTGCCGAGCAGAATGCAGCAAGCACTCAGGAGACCACGGCTTCCATACAGGAAGTCCTGTCCATGACGGACCAGATCAACAGCGGCACAGGTCAGATCAAGGACCGCACCGATGTGCTGAATTCGGTAGTAAAGGTTTACCGTCTGGATTGAACATGGTTCAGGGGCGAAAGCCCTGCAAGATGACAAGGCTGCCGCAGCAGGATCTGCGGCAGTTTTTTCATTGCGGCAGGTACTGTCGCAGATTCCCAAAGTATTCTTGCAATAGCCGGATACAGGATGTATCATTATCCTTGTTCCGTAAACTGATTTCAGGAGGTATTTATCATGCCGGGTTCATCGTTCGGAAGACTTTTCAGGGTCACTACCTGGGGAGAATCACATGGAAAAGCGCTTGGCGCCGTGATCGACGGCTGCCCTTCCGGTCTGCCCCTTTCCGAGCAGGACATACAGCCTTTTCTGGACAGACGCCGTCCCGGCAGGAATGAATACACCACCCAGAGGAAAGAAGAAGACAGAGTCGAGATCCTCTCCGGAACCTTCGACGGCATGACTACCGGCACCCCCATTTCGGTCATTGTCTGGAACAGGGACGCCGATCCGGAGGCGTATGCGGAACTGAAAGACGTATACCGCCCGGGACACGCGGATTTCGGTTACAAAGCAAAATATATAGTCAGGGATCACAGAGGCGGTGGAAGGTCCTCCGGAAGGGAGACCGTATCAAGGGTCGCTGCGGGAGCCGTGGCTTCAAAGTTACTGGCCAGTCTCGGCGTCTCCGTCAACGCTTATGTGAGATCCATAGGCCCCATAGAGATAGATTACAACCGTTTTGATGAAAAAGCATGTCTGGAGACCACAGTGGCTATGCCGGACAGGATCGCTGCGGCGGAAGCCTCCGATCACATCCGGAAGCTCCGTGATTCGGGCGATTCCGTGGGCGGTGTGGTGGAATGCGTTGTAAAGGGTCTGAATCCCGGTATCGGAGAGCCCGTATTTGACAAGCTTGACGCTCTTCTGTCCCAGGCCGTCATGTCCATCGGAGCAGTCAAGGCTGTTGAGTTCGGCGACGGAATATCGGTGAGCCGGATGAAGGGTTCGGAGGACAATGACGCCTTCAAAAAGACCGGCGAGAAGATCAGGCCCCGGACAAATCACGCCGGCGGCATATTGGGCGGGATATCCGACGGAGCGGACATCATACTCCGCGCTCACATCAAACCCACCCCTTCCATCAGCCTTCCTCAGAAAACCCTGGGAAAGGACGGCAACGATACCGAACTGGTCATCCACGGCAGACATGATCCGGTCATAGCGCCCAGGGCCGCCGTGGTGGTTGAGAGCATGACAGCGATCACTGTTCTGGATTCGATCCTTGTAAATATGTCCTCCACCTTCTCTTCCATAATGGATCTGAAGATCATAGGGAATCAGCATTAAAGGATTTGAAAAAAGGAACTGCCGAAAGTCCGGCAGTTCCTTTTTATCTGCACCTATTTATCAACCCGATGCTTACTGGTTGTTCAGCGCTGTCTCAACGAGCTTCTTAAATCCGTCTCCGTCATTGACAGCCATCTCAGAGAGCATCTTCCTGTCGATCTCAACGCCCGCATTCTTGAGCCCGTGCATCATCTTGCTGTAAGAGATGCCGTTCAGCCTTGCAGCTGCGCCTATCCTGGTGATCCAAAGCTGTCTGAACTGGCGCTTTTTCTGCTTTCTGCCGGTATAAGACTCGGTGAGAGCCCTCATGACGCTCTGCTTTGCGATCCTGTACTGTTTTGACCTGGCGCCTCTGTAGCCCTTCGCGAGCTTCAGCACCTTATTATGTCTTCTTCTGGCGTTCAATCCGCCTTTAACTCTTGCCATTTCTCAAACCTCCATTTCAGATCCTGCGGATCCTCTTCAGTCCTTTACGCTGCACTTTCCAAAACAGATCGCTCACACATAGGGCAGGATCTTTTTCATATTCCTGACATTGGTAGAGTCGGTCATGACGGCGTGTCTCAGATTCCTCTTGTTCTTTGTGGTCTTTTTGGTGAGTATGTGTCTTCTGTAAGCCTTATTTCTCTTGAGCTTACCCGTTGCGGTAGCCTTAAACCTCTTTGCGGCCGCCTTGATGGTTTTCATTTTTGGCATAGCAAGTTCCTCCTGTAATATGATTCTGATTTATCTGTTCAAAACCCTGGATAAAGCAGGATTATTGATCACTTATCAAGACTTCTTTCTGGTAAGGAACATGGTCATGCTCCTCCCCTCTACCTTTGGATTCTTTTCAACCGTGGAGCAATCGGACAGAGCGACGGCGAAATCATCGAGGATATGCTTGCTCTGCTGCATGTGCGCCATCTCACGCCCCCTGAACCTGAGGGTGACCTTGACCCGGTCTCCTCTCTCAAGAAACTTTCTTGCGGCGCTGGTCTTGGTCTTAAGGTCATTTGTATCGATATTGGGAGAAAGCCTGACCTCCTTGACCTCGATCACATGCTGTTTCTTTTTGGCTTCCTTGTCCTTGCGGGCCTGTTCATACTTGTATTTCCCGTAATCCACTATCTTACATACGGGAGGCTTCGCCATAGGCGCCACCTTCACAAGATCGAGATCCGCATCCATAGCCAGTCTCAGCGCCTCCGCTGAAGACATGATTCCGAGCTGCTCTCCGTTTTCCCCGATCACTCTGACTTCCCTGTCCCTGATCTGGGAATTGATAAATAATTCGCTGATAGTCTTATTCCTCCTTTGTCTTTCGAACCGGGATCCGTTCCCCGGCCCTCAGATAAATTAAAAGCGGTCCCGTCAGTCAGACAGAACCGCTCACAACAAACAATATCACCTGTGAGAACGCCGCCTGGCAACGCCGGCGGGTGAGAGCCCTGCTCTGCTTGACGAATGACAGATTAGCACAACAATGATGCGATGTCAATAGTTAAATAATCATTCCAGGGGGTACTCCTGTTTAGGAAAATCTTTGGCGCCCGCTCTTTTTACCCAGGGGCGGGAACTGACGTTTTTGTTCTTGGTCTTCCAGGCTATCCTGATAAAAGGCGGATTGGCCAGAGTGTGAAAGGCAACATTTATTGCACCCTTCCTGTAGTCAGCCATGCTGTCGTAACCCAGATACTCCATCCCGCCGTCATCGGTGGTCCCTCTTCCGTACCCCTGTTTTATATCGTCCCAATGCTTGAAGGTGCCGGTCTCGATATCATAGACACCGAATGCATTGCATTCCTTGCGGTTTCCGTCCTGATACCAGTTTAAGCCCACCGCCGCGGCAGAAGTGGCGTCCTTCACATCTCTGAGTCCGGATTCGTAATAGAACTGAATGGCAGCAGACTTTGCTGCCCTCATATTTGCGATGTCCGTAGCTTCCCGGGCTCTTTCAAGCTTGGAGACATAAACCGCGACGGAGACAGCCACCAGAATGCCTATGATGGCGATCACAACAAGGATCTCCATCAGGGTAAAGCCCCGCGTATCAAGTTTCTTAATCCCTCTTTTCATCAACAGATCATCTCCATTCCGTCAGACTCTGTCGGCCTTTTACAGTATTTTCTCACTTATACGTGCATTTTGTCAATGCCGGGGCATATCTGCTCCCAAAACCGTCATGTTTCGCAGCGATCTATTTCTTCAGATACACGTCTTCCCTCATGTGAAATCCGGAATCTATGATCACCTGATCTATATTGTTTCTGGACACCATCACAGGCTCCACATTGTAATAAGGGATCTCATAGGTTCCGTCATTCATTGTGGTCACATCTTCCAGCTTTCCCTCTTCGATAAGCTCGATGCACAATTCCGCCGCCTTGGAAGCCAGGGTTTCTATGGGCTTATACACGGTCATGGTCTGTGTCCCCGACACTATCCGCTGGCACGCCTCCAGATCCGCGTCCTGCCCCACAACGGGAACCTTCCCAGCCCTCCTCATTTCCGAAAGATATTTTATGACATTGCCTGCCAGATCGTCGTTGCCGCACATAAACCCATCCGAGGTCCTGGCCTGATCGGGGTGTGAAGCCATATAATCAAAAGCTTCCTCCCCGATCCAGTGTTCGCAGTAATACTCGTCCGTGACAGTGATCCCCCGCCCCTTTATCGTATCGTCGAAGCCCTTATTTACGAGGGATACGTTGTTGTCCTTTAGGGGACCGTTTATCTTGATCACCTTTCCGCCCCGGGGAAGGGCCTTTATTAGGGCTTCAGCCATGAACCTTCCCACGGATTCGTTGTTGAATGAGATATACAGATCGGCGTCGGAGTCGTTCAGCATCCTGTCGTAGGCCACCACGCGGATCCCCTTATCGTGGGCCTTTGCCACCTCTTCAGAAAGGGAATCGGAGTCAACGGGTATCACCACGATCACGTCCACTCCCTCTTTGATGAAATACTCCATCTGCTTTTTCTGTTCGTTCACATCGGCGCTGGCTGTCTGGACGTTCACGGAAGCCCCCATGGACTGCGCCGTGGCCACGAAGACGTCCCTGTCCCTGACCCATCTTTCGGTGACAAAGGAATCGAATGTCATTCCGATACTCACCCTGTCGTCTTCGGTCGCCTGCTCCGGAGGCGTATTCGCGGGGGGCGTCTTGCAGCCGGTCAGCATTGTGAGGATAAGCGCCCATGCCATAGTTACCAAAAGAGATCTTTTCTTCATAACCCTTCCTCTTTTCCGGACCGTCAGCCGTTCACCTTCGCCCTGTAGTCTGTGGGCGTCATTCCGGTCTTCTTTTTAAACACCCTCGAAAAATAATTGGGATCAAAATATCCCACAGCAGAACAGATGTCCTTCATCGCCATATCCGAATCCGACATGAGTTCCTTCGCTTTCTCTATCCGGAGTCCGGTCAGGTATTCCATAAAGGTCTCCCCTGTCTCCTCCTTGAAAAGTCTTGAGAGATAATAGGGAGACACGTCATTGTTTCTCGATATCTCGTCAAGGGAGATATCCTCGTTATAGCCTTCGTCAATGTACTTTCTGGTCCTGGCCACCAGATCGTCCGATTCCTCGTCCTGCCTGTTAGCTATGTTTTCGGCTGCCTCGGTCATGTGAGAGAGGAACCAGGCCCGGATCTCCCGCGCGTCCTTCAGGTCCATGACATCGGGGAGATAGGATTCCCGGTCGATGAAATGATAGGTGAGACCGCCTGTGCTGTAAGCCAGGCGCTCTGCCCAAAGGACGAATTCCAGGGCTTTCAACCGGATGCTCATGATCTTTTCGGGGTAGGTCTTTTCCATCCAGTCAAAGAATTCTCCGGCAGCATCCACGGTCCCCGCCGCGTCTCCGTCCTCAACCCTTTCAAACAGCCTTTTTTCCATATCGACGGGGTAATCGGGATCATACCGGCAGCCGACGGGCAGGTCTTTTACATGGGCGATGCCCTGATTAGTCAAAAGCAGGGCATCCAGAGCCTCCCTGTATGAAACGGCGGCCTCGGACAGATGCCTTGCGGAGCCGATCCCGAACCTGAAATAAGCCTCGCATTTTTCATGAAGCTTGCGGGTCATCTCGCTGCCCCGGCTGATTATGTCCAGTCTTTCCGAATAATCCACGCTTCCCTTCTCCGTGGGAACGAAGATTATGATCTTGTTTGCCATGAGGGAGCCCACGAATACAGGGTTAAAATACTCCTTCACTATATCCCTTATATGGCTGTACTCATTCTGGAGTTTGATCCCGGTCCCCACGGTATTGGTCATCTTTCCGTCCTGTTCCTCCAGACCGCTCTCAAGCACCCCAACATAGCCGTATTCGCTTTCCATTCCCAAAAGCAGTCTGTAGTTCTCCACATCCTCGGTGAAATTCTCCTGAAACAGCATGGCGTAGATAAAACCGGTCTCGATCACCGGCACCACCGTCTCCATCTTTTCACGGATCTTAAGCCCTTCGGCACGTTTTTCGCGGGCGTTGTCCACCTTCTTCATGGCCCTTGACAAAACGTCCGTTATCATTTCCTTGTTGAAGGGTTTGTTGATATATTCAAGAACCCCCAGGCTTATGGCTTCCCTGGCGTAATTGAAGCGGTCGTAGGCGCTCATGACGATGAGGATCATGTTGTCATTGCTGCTCCTGATCTCCTTCATGGCTTCGATCCCGTTTATCCCCGGCATCTGTATATCCATAAAGGAGATATCGGGCCTGAATTCCTCCGCGGTCTCTATCACCCCGCGGCCCGTCTTTGCGGTCCTGATCTCGCACTCTCCGGGGAAGGCCTTTTCGATTATGAGTTTCATGGAATCAAGGACTATTCCCTCGTCATCTGCTATAAGTATCTTATACATCTTTTTCCTCCGGGCGCGGTATGTAAATAAAGACCTCCGTGCCCCTGTCTCTGCCTTCGCTCCTGATGTTCAGAAGCCCGCTCCTCCCGTAATACAGTTCGAGCCTTGATATGACGTTCAGCAGACCCACCCCGTTTCCGTCGGCGTTCTCGCCGTTATCTCCGGCATTTCCGGAAAGCAGTTTTTCTATCACATCCGGATCGATCCCCCGTCCGTTGTCCTTTATGCTCACCACAAGGTCGGTCCCCTCCTCATAAACGGAAAGACATATCTCTCCCTGCCGTCCCGTATCCCTGATCCCGTGATTGAAAGCGTTCTCCACCACGGGCTGCAGGATCATCACCGGGACTCTTGTGTTCACAAGGCTGTAGTCCACGTCCTTTTTATAGATTATCTCCCCCGAGAATCTGACGTTCAGGATATAGATATAATTGTCCACGAGCTGTATCTCGTCCCCGAGGAGCGTGTCTTCATTTCCCTTTCTGATCCTGTACCGGTAGAAGGCCGCCACGTTCTGGAGGTACTCCTCGGTCCTGTCAGCCCCCTCCATCATGGAAAGCTGGGCCCCCGCGTTCAGTGTATTGAAGAGGAAATGAGGATTGATCTGAGCCTGAAGGTATTTGAGTTCCGTCTCCCTCAGATGGGATACCATCATCATCTCCCTCTCCTTCACGGGGCTCATGATGTTCCCGGTGATCAGGATGATAAATACGATATTCAGGAAAAATACCAGCACCAGAAGCATCAGGCTCACGAACTCCAGATCGTTGAAGGAGCCTCTCATCCCCTCATAGGCAGCGGAATTTGCCTCAAAAAACCTGTTGTTCAGAAGGTCGATATAGGAATTGATATAGCCGAAATCCCTGTCGGCGTCGATGTACATTTTGCGGTATCTCTCCACGATCCCGCCCCTCCTGGCGGCCACGGCTTCATCGGCGTATTCTATGTAGGAGTCCGAAAGCCTGCTGATATTCTGGGCAAATACTCCCGTTTCACCTATTCCCGACGTATTCACCGTCTCTTTGAGCCTTGTCAGATAATCCTGCTGATACCTGTAGTAATCCGCCATGGACTGGGATGACTTGGTGCTGAGATAGTTTTCCAGACTCCCGTGCATATATTTGAGCGATTCCGAGAGGTTTCCGGTAGTCACGTTCGACATGTAAGCGTTCCCGCCTCTCTCCAGTTCTGAATTCATGAAAAAATAAATATTGACGTTCACTGCCAGGACAAAGATCATGGTCACGACGAACACAAGGGTAAGTCTCCCCTGTACCCCCATGCGTTCCCTTATCCTCTGAAAAAAAGACATGTTCTTCATCCCGCACTCATTTACTCCGGACTGCTCTCAGAATAGTATTCATCAATATTCGTCTTATCAATAACATATGTTTCTACGGGAATGTACTCATTCACGACTTCGCTCTCCCTAAAGCTGTCCAGGGTATCCACACAGTATTCTCCCATTTTCCGTGCATCCATAACAACCGTGCTGTAAAGTATGCCGTTGTTTATGGCAGCAAGTATGGCGCTGTTCACATAGAAACCGAGAATGGTGGTCTCTCCCACCCTGTTGAGATCGACGATGGCCTGACAGGCGCAGGATGTAATGGTCTCATCCAGACAGATGATCACGTCCGGTA
>JAEELB010000085.1 GCA_016288705.1 Lachnospiraceae bacterium
ATGAAAGACTTTCAAAATGCTTTGAATGCTTTAAAAACAAGGTCTCTTTTGAGCCGGAGATCGCGCTTACGCTGGGTTCCGGTCTCGGAGGCTTCGCTTCAAACGTCGACGTAAAGGCGGAACTCTCTTATTCCGATATAGAGGGATTCCCGGTGTCCACCGTTCCCGGACATGCGGGCAAATTTATCTTCGGATACCTGCAGGATGTGCCTGTGGTGCTGATGCAGGGCAGGGTTCATTTCTATGAGGGATACTCCATAGACGAGGTGGTAATGCCTGCAAGGCTCATGTCTATGATGGGGGCAAAGACCCTGTTCCTCACAAACGCTTCCGGCGGGATAAATCCGAAGTATTACGCGGGCGCGTTCATGATGATCACGGACCATATCTCATCATTTGTGAGTAACCCCCTCATAGGGCCCAACATCGATGAGCTGGGGATCAGATTCCCCGATATGACCCATGTGTATGACACGGACCTTCAGGAAATAATAAGGACTACCGCAAAGGATAATGACATCGAGCTCTTCGAGGGCGTGTACGTGCAGCTTCAGGGCCCGTCCTTTGAGACTCCCGCCGAGATCAGGATGCTGGGCAAGCTCGGTGCTGACGCGGTGGGGATGAGCACCGTTGTGGAGGCCATCGCTGCAAGACATGCGGGAATGAGGGTGTGCGGGATATCCTGCGTCGCCAATCTGGCGGCGGGCATGAACGCCACGCCTCTGACACATGAAGAGGTCCAGGAGGCCGCAAACAAGGCGGCTCCGCAGTTTACAAAGCTTGTTTCGGAGTCGATAGTGAGGATGCACGGAAAATGACCTTTTCCGGGAACGCCCCGGTCACTGCCGGACGTTCAGGGTCCGGGGCATTCCGGAACTGACGGATTCAGTCCCAAAAAGGAGGGATCATGCGGAAATTCTACAATGCGAAGCTTCTCACCATGGAGGGGGAGCCTGAGATCATAAATGACGCCGTGGTAGTGGTGGACGGAGACAGGATAGCCTATGCGGGTCCCCGGGAGAAGGCTGGGCCGGAGGAGAAACCCGGTCCGGACGATATGGACTGCCGGGGCAATCTCCTTATGCCCGGCTTTAAGAACGCCCACGCTCATTCCGCCATGACTCTCATGCGGTCCTACGCAGACGGGCTTCCGCTGCAGGAATGGCTCACTCAGAAGATATTTCCGCTGGAAGCAAGGTTTAAGCCGGAGCAGATAAGCGCCTTCACGAAGCTGGCCATTCTTGAATATCTGACATCGGGCATCACGGCATGTTTCGACATGTATCTCGCGCCGGAAGATACCGCGAGAGCCTGTGAGGATATGGGTTTCAGGTGCGTTCAGGTGGGGAATGTCAATAATTTCTCGTCCTCGGTGCAATATATAGGGGAACTCTTCGACAAACTGAACGTTCCCGGTTCGCTGAATTCCTATATCCTGGGCTGCCATGCGGAATATACCTGCAGCGTGGAACTGCTGCGGAGCATCTCCGAACTTGCCCACAGCAAAAAGGCGCCGTTATTCCTCCATGTAAATGAGACCGAGAGGGAAGCTCTCGAGTGCAGGGAAAAATACGGAATGCCTACATTGTGCTTCCTCGATTCTCTCGGCTTTTTCGACTATGGCGGCGGGATATATCACGGCGTCCATATGACGGACGAAGAACTGGATATAATGGAGAAGCGGGGTTTGTCCGTCGTCCTGAATCCCGGCTCAAATACCAAGCTTGCCAGCGGGATGGCTCCTGTTTCGGAGTATCTGAAACGCGGGATCAACTGCGCCCTCGGCACCGATGGCGCGTCCAGCAACAATGCTCTCAACATGTTCAGAGAAATGTACCTGGTATCCGGTCTTTCAAAGCTCAGGGATAAGGATGCATCCGCGGTTCCCGCAAAGGAAGTGCTGAAAATGGCTACGGTGAACGGCTCTGACTGTATGGGCTTAGGCTCTTCCAGGACCCTGTCAGAAGGGCAGCAGGCGGACATGATAATGATAGATCTGCAGGCGCCCAATATGAGGCCCGGGAACGACACCATATCGGATCTGGTTTTCAGCTGCTCCGATTCCAATGTCCTGATGACCATGGTGGCGGGAAAGATCCTGTATTACAAAGGCGAATATAAGACCTGCGACGTCGAAAAGCTGTACGCCGAGGTTGACGACATATGTAGAGAGCTGGGGATGTGACCGATGCCTTTTGTTGTATTCCTGGCGATCGTACTCATTATCACTGTATTTCTCGGCTATAATGCGGGCAGGAACGAAGAAAAGGAGGCCCTTCAAAAGATCAGGTCATCCTTCGGCAAAGCAGGCGGCCGCGTTCTGAATGAAGGAAAAAAACGCAGGATAAGGGAATTCTATGATTCTTTGAGCTCTCCCGGCGATATAGACGATATCACCTGGGAGGATCTGAAGCTGGATCACATTTACGGTCTCATTAACCATTCGGAAAGTTCGGCAGGTGATTCCGTCCTGTATCTCCGCCTGAGAAGGGGAGGAGTGTCGGGAAGCGCATCCGGTGACGTATCCGGATCCCCGGCGGATGCCGGTACTTCTGGCAGATGGGAATCCGTGCTTGACCACCGGATATCTCCGGCGGTCTGGCTTGAGGACAGGGAGAAAGCGTCCCGTTTCCTTCTGTCTGCGAGAAAGTTGGGCTATATGAGAAACGGAAGCCTGAACGGGTTCCTCAGGTCTTTGGATTCGGACACCGGGATTCGTATCTTCAGGTACGCGTTCCTCGATCTCCTGATGATCGCATCCTTCATACTGATGCTGTTCGTCCCCTCTTACGGAGTATTATTGTTCCTGGGTTCCGTTTTTGCCGCGGTGGTGCACGGCAGTCTGTCACACAGGGATCTGTCCCCCTATCTATCGGGAATGTCCTTTGTGCGAAGGCTCCGGGACTGTCTCAGGGAAGTCCTCGATATACTTCCTTCGGAATATGCCGGTGAAAGAGAGGCCGTAACCTCCTTTATTTCGAAGTCGGCAGGCTTCTACAGGACTTCGTCCTTGCTGGGATCCGGTGACGGGAGCCTGTCCTTCGGGGCTTTGGAGGTGGTGATGAGTTATGTAAGGCTCATCACCGGGATAGATGTTTTCGCGTTTTCGGGCGCTGTGAGAGAACTGAAGAAGATCCGGGATGAGGTGACGGAGGCCTTTATCATTTTCGGAAAGGCGGAGTCCGATGTGTCCGCCGCTTCATTCAGGGAATATCTCGGCGGGGGAGGGTGCGAGCCGGTATTTACCGAATCCTCCGGTCTCGCCATAAAGGGGCTGTACCATCCCGCTCTTGAGGAACCCGTGAAAAACGATATCGACGCGAAGGGATGTGTTCTGGTGACGGGGGCCAACGCTTCCGGGAAGTCCACTTTTCTCAGAGCCTGCGCCATATCCGTCCTCCTTGCCCAGACCATGGGGACCGTGCCTGCCGACAGCTACACGGGACAGTGGTTCAGGATAATGTCTTCCATGACGGTCTCTGACGACCTGCTGAGGGGAGACAGTTATTATGTGGCGGAAGTGAAGGCCATCAAGCGGATACTGGACGCGATGGCGGAAGGGCCTGACAGGGCCTGTGCCGCTTCAGAAAACAGTCCGGCTGATGCAGCCGGTTCATCCGGATCCCCGCGGGTGCTGTGCTTCCTGGATGAAGTCCTTCGCGGCACCAACACCCCCGAAAGGATCTCCGCGGGGCACGCCATACTAAGGGCCCTGAGCGAGAGGGGCGCCCTGACCTTTGCCGCGACTCATGATCTTGAACTCACGCAGCTGCTGTCAGACATCTACGAAAACTATTATTTTTCGGAAAAAACGGAGGCTGATTCCTTCGATTTCGATTATGTGATCAGGAAGGGCGTGAGCAGGGACACCAATGCCATCAAGCTTCTGGTGAGCATGGGTTTTGACAGCGAGATCACGGATAAAGCAATAGACATGGCGGTGGGGTTTATGAAGAACGGCGTGTCAGTGCCCGGCAGGACCTGAAGGACGCCGGATCTGTTTTGAAAAAACGGTGATATTATGAAACCAGAGGTGATATTATATACGGACGGGTCCTCGAGAGGGAATCCGGGACCGGGAGGCTACGGGTCGGTCCTTATTTACAGAGGGGCCGACGGGGTCGAGCATAAAAAGGAGCTCTCCGGAGGCGAAAAGGAAACGACCAATAACCGCATGGAGCTCATGGGCGTGATCGCCGGGCTTGAGGCTTTGAACCGGCCCTGCAGCGTCACCGTGCACACGGATTCAAAGTATGTGTCCGACGCCTTCAATCAGCACTGGATCGACGGCTGGAAGAGAAACGGCTGGAAGACTGCGGGGAAAAAACCGGTGCTGAACCAGGATCTTTGGCTTCGGCTGCTTGAGGATATGAAACCCCACAGCGTGACCTTTGTATGGGTGAAGGGACACGCGGGAAATGAGTACAACGAGCGCTGCGACCGGCTGGCTACTTCTGCCGCGGATGCGCAGGCGTAAATGATCCCGCTTGAGAAGAGAGACGGGACGCTCCTGGAAGACAATGCGGGGATGCTGAAGAAGATCAACCTTCGGGAGGATGAAAAGTGGAGAAGATAAGGATAAAATATCTGTCTGACAAGATAGACAGGATCAGGGTTCCGGATGAGAAGTCCGACTGGATCGACCTCCGGGCCGCTCAGGACGTCACCATGAGCGCAGGCGAGTACAGGCTGATCCCACTGGGCATAGCCATGGAGCTGCCGGAAGGATACGAGGCTCACGTGGCCCCCAGAAGTTCGACTTTCAAGAACTTCGGCATAATCCAGCCCAATTCCCCGGGAGTGATCGACCGTTCTTATTGCGGGGACAATGACGAGTGGTGCGTGCCCGCCTTTGCATTGAGGGATACGGAAATAAAAGCGAATGACAGGATATGTCAGTTCCGGATCGTGAAGAACCAGCCCCGGATCGAATTCGAAGAGGTGGAGACCCTGGGGAATCCGGACAGGACGGGCTTTGGAAGTACCGGAGTAAAGTGATCGAAAAGTGAGGGAGGAAAAAATGGCGGTAAAGATCAGGACAAGGTTTGCACCTTCCCCTACAGGCAGGATGCATGTCGGTAATCTCAGAACAGCGCTCTATGCGTGGCTAATTGCCAGGCATGAGGGAGGAGACTTCATACTTCGTATCGAGGATACGGATCAGGAGAGAAAGATGGAAGGCGCTGTGGAACTTATTTACAGGAGCCTTCAGGCAGCCGGGCTGACCTGGGACGAAGGCCCTGATTCCGGCGGGGACTGCGGACCTTACGTTCAGAGCGAACGCGTGGAACAGGGTCTGTACATGGAATATGCAAAACAGCTCATAGACAAGGGCGAAGCCTACTACTGTTTCTGTACCAGGGAAAGGCTTGATTCGCTCAAGACCACCGTGGACGAGGAAGGGAAAGAGGTAAGGGTCTACGACAAGCACTGCCTGTCCCTTTCAAAGGAAGAGGTGCAGGAGAAGCTGGACAGCGGCATACCCTACGTGATCAGGCAGAATAATCCACGGGAAGGCACCACCACCTTTGACGATGAGATCTACGGCGAGATATCCGTGGAAAATGAAGAACTGGATGACATGATCCTGATCAAGAGCGACGGCTATCCGACCTATAATTTTGCAAATGTGGTGGACGACCATCTCATGGGCATAACCCATGTGGTTCGGGGAAATGAGTACCTGTCTTCATCTCCCAGGTACAACAGGCTGTACAACGCCTTTGGATGGGAGATACCGAAGTATGTGCATTGTCCTCTCATCACTGACGAGGAGCATCACAAGCTTTCAAAGCGCTCGGGACACTCATCCTTTGAGGATCTGACGGATCAGGGCTTTCTGCCGGAGACGATAGTGAACTTTGTGGCGCTCCTGGGGTGGAGCCCCGACGCCGAAAGAGAGATATATTCTCTTGAAGAACTGGCCGAAATATTTGATTATCACCGGATCACAAAGTCCCCTGCGGTCTTTGACTACACGAAGCTCAGGTGGATGAACGGGGAATATCTGAAGGCCATGGATCCGGAGGAATTCTATAAAAAGGCAGAGCCCATCCTTAAGGATACGCTGGGCGACGGCTTTGACCTTAAGAGGATAGCCGGAATGGTCCAGACCAGGATAGAGGTCTTCCCGGATATCCCCGAGATGGTTTCCTTCTTTAAGACCCTGCCGGAATACGGGACGGAACTCTTCTTCAACAAGAAAATGAAGACCGATGCGGAAAAAGCGCTGCCGGTGCTGAAGGATATGCTGACGATGCTCACCGATGCGGCGGATTTTTCGTCAGATGCGCTGTTCGAGCTGATCAAAGCGTATTCCGAGAAAAAAGGGTTTAAGACGGGCTACGTCATCTGGCCGCTTCGCATCGCTGTCTCCGGCAAGGCCGTAACTCCCGCCGGCGCCACGGATATAATGGAGATCATCGGGAAGGAAGAGAGCCTTTCCCGGATAAGCGCCGGGATCCACAAGTGCGGCGGCTGACCTGATATCTTTATGGAAGATCATTATACCCCCGAGCAGCGTGAAGCTGTTTTCTTTGGCGACGGCGTGATGGAGCTTGTGGCGGGGCCGGGCAGCGGAAAAACCTTTGTGGTGACTGGAAGGATCAGGGAACTGATCCGGACACACAAGGTCCCGGCTGACCGCATACTCGTCATCACCTTCACCAGGGCCGCTGCGGAAGAGATGAAAAGGCGGTTCATGAAGCTGTACGGATGG
>JAEELB010000086.1 GCA_016288705.1 Lachnospiraceae bacterium
TCCCCTCCGTACATTCCGTCGGTCTTCAGCTTTTCGATGGTCTTTATCATTTCATTAAAATTCTGATACATCCTGCCCTCCTCAAAAACCGGTTCACCTGAGCGACTGCCGTCATCAGGGAGATCCGCATATCACCGTTTAGGAAACAGAAAAATTATATCTTTATTTCACTGCGTAATCAACATAGAAAACAGACTTCAGGTTTACCCTGAAAATGAATGCCGCCCCTGCTGCCGGGCGGAGCCTCGGAAGGGTTTACTTCGACGGAGGGCGGCCTCAGCCTGACCGGCGTTTCATCTCCCTAATTGATCACATACTCGATAGGCGCAACGGTTTTCACGGCTCCGTATTCGTCCCGTACCTCCACCCTGCCCAGAAAACACCAGGCAGCGACTCCGGCCAGAAGGAGTATGCAGGCCAGAAGAGCCACCCACACCGGAGGGGTTGTGACGTGTATATAATCGTAGAGCTGCTCCGGATCCGAGATCCGGTCAATGCTTTTTTTCCTGAATATGTTCATGCCTGTCTCACCTCCAAAAAAGCGATACGTTGAGATAATAATGCGGAGAGCCGCCTGCCTACATCGTCTGTCTTCTCACCAGTTCGGCAAAAAAGCCGTTCTTTTCCATCAGCTCATCGAAGCTACCATCCTCCCTGATCTTTCCTCCATCCAGCACGATGATGCGGTCGCAGTGGCGGACCGTGGACAGCCTTTGGGCGATCACCACCTTCGTGCATTTTATGGAATCCAGAGTGTCGGTGATCTGTTTCTGGGTGATATTGTCCATGGCGCTGGTAGCCTCGTCAAAGATCAGGACCCGGGGCTTTGACGCCAAAGCCCTTGCGATAAGGATACGCTGCTTCTGTCCCCCTGAAATATTGTTCGCGCTTTCTGAAAGCTGGGTGAACATCTTCATGGGCATCGACCGGATATCCTCCGCTATCCCGGCCATTTCCGCCGCTTCCCAGGCCTCATCCATCGTAAGTCCGGGGGTGGAAAAGGCTATGTTGGAAAAGATGTCATCGGTAAAGAGCTTATCGTCCTGCATCACACATCCCACCTTTGACCGGAGCGATTTCAGGTCGATATTTCTCAGATTCTTTTTGTCATAGTATACCGCACCCTTCTTCGGCATTTCAAAGCCAAGGAGGATCTTCATCAGCGTGCTCTTGCCGCAGCCCGACTTTCCTACCAGGGCCACGTACTCCCCCTCGTGAATATGGATGCTTAAGCCGTCTATCACCGGAATGCCGTCCTCCTCATATTGGAATGAGACGTTATCCAGCTCGATCTCCCCCTTCAGACGATCCACCACAGGCTTATCCTCGGAAACCTCCGGCTCCGCCTCCAGGATAGGCTTAAGCATCTCCAGAGTGGAGGGGATCCGCCCGGCCTCCATCACCACTCCGCAGAGCGCTATGAAGGCTCCGCTCATGATGCCGTAAGCCATATGAAAGGAATAATACTCCGAGACGCCGATCCCGCCGGAAATGGCGAAAAAATAGATCAGAATGGTGCTCAGGATCAAAATGGCATATACAAGGACGCGGTTCACCTTCAGGAACATTGGCAGGTCATAGCGATACCCCGCCTGTTCGGTGTATGCCTTTCCCCATTTGGCAAAGGCCCTTTTTTCCGCCCCGCAGCTCTTGATCTTCCTGATCCCGGAAACGATGGAATACCCCATCCCGATCTCCCTTGTTGAAGATTCCATCTGTTTTATACTGACCCTGGACTGCAGGACCGCAGAGACAGAGGCCACTATCAGCATGAGGCATGTGGCCGCCACGGCGGGCACCACCAGAGGGGATGCAAAGGTGACGATCTCCGAGATAAAGACCAGCGTGAAAAGCGCCTTTATTATGGCGGAAAAAGACTGGTTGATGCAGTTCTCCGCCAGGTTTCCGCAAAGCCTCACCCGGTTGGCCAGATCCCCGGAACTGTAAGAGCGGAAGAAGGGAAGGGGAAGGCTCAGGATCCTCATCATGGTGGCGGATTCCACGTGTATGTGCAGTTTCAGGGATACTCTGCGCAAAAACAGCACTTCAAGTATGTCAAACAGATATTTGCTGAAATGGGTGGAAAGCATGAAAATGGCCATGCCTAAAAGAGCCCGGTTCCCTCCCTTCAGCGTTACATCGGAAAAAAGCTTTCCCGTCTGCCAGGGGATCAGGAGGGATACGGCCAGAGCGGTCAGGGCGGCAATAAGATAGGCCAAAATGCTTCCCTTGTCGAGAATGCCAAGAGAGTAAAGAAGCACATCCTGAACCGTCATCTTCCTTAAAGGGAAGGGCTTGTAAAATACGAGGGCATCCCGGGAGAAATACTTCTCCGACGACCTTTTAACCTTCTTACTCAGCCCGGTTTCGGGATCCGTATACCAATACCCGCGTCTTCCAAGGGGGATCAGGGCGACTGGCTTTCCGTTCTTTACAAAGGTGGCCAGCATGGCTCCGGAAGCGTCCTTATGCCATCCGGGAGTCAGTTTCACCTCACGGGTCATGATACCGGACGGATAGAGCAGAGCCTCCATCACGTCCTCCGCATTCTTCACCTGATCGGGGACCTCCTTCGGATTCACATGATAATATCTCAAAATTTTTGAGATCTCATCCTTCGCCTGCTCCCGTTCATCCCTGAGACGGGAAAAGAACCACTTTCCCAGAACGGATCCGGCGGCCCGGATGTACATTTCATCGCAGACCTCTTCCTCGCTCTCCTTCCTTTTTCTGACCTGTTCGTCAAACCAGTTGTATGCTTCGTTCTCAATCACTTGTCACAAGCCTCTCATACAGGCCTCCCCGCCTGATCAGTTCGTCATGTGTTCCTCTCTCAACGGTCTTTCCATGATCCAGGACTATGATCTCGTCACAGTCCCTTATGGTAGACAGACGATGGGCGATCACTATACAGGAGATACCCCTGTTTCGAATGGCCTGTATCACCATAGCCTCCGTCTGGGCATCCAAAGCGCTTGTGGCCTCATCCATCAATAACAGCGAGGGCTCCAGAGCCAGACTTCTGGCGATCTCCAGTCTTTGTCTCTCCCCTCCGGAAAGATTCCTGCCCCCCTCCGCAACCATATACTGGTAGCCGCCCATCCGGTCAATGATCGCCTCATGGAGTCCGGCATCCTTAGCCGCCAGGATCATCTCGTGATCCATGATGGAAGGATCCCACATCTTAATGTTGTTTTCGATGGTGTCCCGATAAAGGAGCACCTCCTGATCCACCATGGCCACAGAGCCCTTGAGCTCATTTCTGTCTATGCTTTCGATAGGCATATCATCCATCAATATCTCTCCGGACCAGGGGCGGTAAAGTCCGGAGATCAGGTTACACACGGTGCTCTTGCCGCACCCCGAATGACCCACGATGGCCACGCTCTTTCCGGGTTCCATGGTCAGGTTAAAATGCTCTATGACCGGAGGAACCAGCCTGGAATATCCAAAGGTCAGATCCCTGATCTCTATCCGGCCGGAAAGCTTACGGTAGGGCTTTTCCCGTATCCTTTCCGCCTCCTCGGGAAACATCTCGTCCCGGGGATAATCCATAACGTCCTCCACCCGCTCCATCTGGGTGCGAAGCTCCTGGATACTCTGGCCTCCGGCGATCAGGGACTGGGTGGGAGCAAGCACGTAGTTCCCCAGACTTTGAAAAGCGAACAGCATTCCGGGAGTGAACTGTCCGTCGATGATCAGTTTCACTCCCAACAGCAGCATAAGTGAATTGGCCAGAGCCGCCAGCAGGGAGGGTATCCTGCCCAGCACGGTATCTAACTTGATAAAGAGGACGTTCTGGGTATTGAGCCCCGCCTGATAGCCTGCCCATCTGCTGAAGAAATTATTTTCCAAACCCCTGGCTTTAATGGTTTCGATCATACTGATCCCCGAAAGAGTTGCGGAATACAGCTTCGCCTTGTCCCTCATTATCAGCCTGGTTATATTGACCCTTTTTTTGCTCACATGGATCGCGACTGCCAGATTGATCAGTACGGAAGATATTCCCACCATGGTCAAAAGTACGGAATACCGGAATGAAAGCGTCAGAAAAACCACAAGCATGACCGAATTCATCAGGATCGGCGCAAGCGTATTGATCAGAGCTTCAGCCATTTGCGCATGATAAGTCCGTCTCTGCTCTATATCTCCGGCGGTACGATGTTGGAAAAACCGCATGGGAAGCGTCAGAACGTGCCAAAAATAAGTGAAATCCCCGATGGTGGCAAATTTGCCGCTGATCCGGAGAGAGCAGATCGCGCTGATCCAGGAGGCAGAGATCTGTATCAGCGCCAGCAGCACAAGGGAAAGAAAAAACCCCCCTAAAAGCTCCGGATTATTGCCCGGCAGGAGCTCGTCCATGAAAAAGCGGGACAGGCCCGTCGCCAGCACGGAACAGAGTGAGAGGACGAAGGTCGTAAACCCCACGAAGAGGATAGCCGGCCCGGTTCCCGTGAGCCTGTTCACGACAAACTTCAGGATGTTTTTCGGTTTTCCCGAAGGGGCAAAGTCTTCACCGGGCTCTACCGTTATGCAGACGCCGGTGAAACCTTCGTCAAACTCCTTTTCCGTCAGGACGATGGAGCCCTCGGCAGGGTCGTTCAGATAGACCTTACCGTTTTTGATTCCCTTTAACACAACGAAATGATTGAAATTCCAGTGCACGATACAGGGTAAGATATCCATCTGCCAGAGCACCTCGGGTTCAAAGCTGTAACCTTCCACTTTAAACCCGTAGTGTTCGGCCGTCCTCATGATGCTCCCGGCGTTCACGCCGTCCCGAGAAACCCCGCAATCCTCGCGAAGCTGTTCCAGAGGGATCCACTTTTTGTAGTAGCCCATCATCATGGCCAGGGATGCGGCTCCGCATTCCAGCTCGTCCATCTGCATGACCATCGGCACTTTGGGAATATGTTTTATTATCGCCACTTTGCTTTACTTTTCCTGCGCGTTCACAAGCACCGCTTCATCCGTGACCAGCTCGAAGGGGCCTTTTTTGATGATCCAGGCCTTCCCATTGCCCTTCTTGTCCGAGGCTGCCACGGTGATGTCCTTAAACGTCAGCTTTCCGGTAAGGGAAACCGAAGTCCCCACAAAGGTCAGCTTATGCCCTGCGCCATCGATGATCATTTCCGCATAATTTCCCTTTTTGGGAAGGGTCAGCGCCTGACCGGTATTCACGTCGTCTAAAAGGGAAACCGTGATCACCGTGTTTGCGCCTCCGCTTTTAACTGCGTCGGCGATCATATCCTTCCAGAAGACGTAGGTCCTGTTCCCCATGGAAAGCATGTAGGGATAGAGAAAGACCTTGCCGGATCTCGTGTAAAATCCGTATTCGTACCCATCGGTCAGGGGAAGCACTTTCTCCGTGTCAAACACCGAAGCCAGGTTTGTCAGCTTTGAACTGAAAATCTGCTTGTCTTCCAAAGTTTTTTCGGATTCCAATATGACCTGTCCCCTGGCCAGCCCCTTCAGGTTCATGGGCTTAAAGCCCTCCTTAAGGACGATGCTGCCGCCCTTTCCGTCGAAGACCTCCTTCACTGTAAGGACCGCGCCATTTTCCAGGATCAGACAGCCCCCCGCCTCCAGAACCAGTTCGTTCACGGTCATTTTCTTTTTAACGGTCAATGTACCGTTCAGCGTGACCCTGTTGAAGCCGGTGACGGTTGAAGCGGCAATGGTCCCGTCAGCCGTAAGGCTCCTCTTTGCATTTCCTTTTATGATAAGTTCATCCGCCGATACGTCTGTCAGTGTGAGGTCGCCTTTGGTGCCCTGCAGGCTCGCTTTCTTTCCCTCAAGGCGCAGGTTATCCAGGACAAGCCCTCCCGCGGCTGCCGCGATGGTGATATTCTGTGCTTTTCCCGAGGCGCTCTTCGCCCGGATCGTCATATCCATGAGCGTCAGGGGCTGGGCCGGCTTGATGGACGCGTTTCCGTTAAATTCAAGGAACCTTTCCGTGTTGTAGCCGTCACCCGCCAGGGTGAGTTCCTGGGCGGCTGCAGCCTTCGGGAATTTCAGTTTCTTTATGGATATCCCGCCAATGAGGGCAAATTTCCCGGAACCCGACGCATTTTCCACTGCAGCAGGCATATTGCTCTGATCGATGGCCAATGCCTTGCATGCCGTGCATATCCCATCCTCCCTGAACTGATGGCCCGGGGCATTATCCGTTATCCTCCGGGAAACCCGCAGGACCTTTTCGCAGCGCTTACAGACCACCTTCTCGTCATAGGAGCCCGGGCGGGTGCAGGTGTGGTATTTCACGTTTTCGCGCTCTGCTTCCTCATCATGTCCAAGGGGATCGACCGTCACCTGATTCCTGGCAATCGCCTTCATGCAGCGGTTGCATATGGTCACTTCGTCGTAATGGCCGTCTTTTGTACAGGTCGGCGCATCATAATTTTCCCTTTCCGTCCGGGTCAGATGTCCAACGGGTTCATCGCTGTAATGTGTCCTGCTCAGCACCTGCCCGCAGCCTGCGACGCTGCAAAATACCACCTCGTCGTAAGATGCCCCGACTTCACAGCCTCCGTCCTCTTTATTCTGGATGACGGTATCCCCCGGGATGTGGGTATGGTTCGCTTTGGAAATAACGATCCTCTCATTCGTCAGTTCAAAGCAATCCGCGTCGGAATCGACATACCTTGCTTCGGCTACGACCGTTTCACCTTCCGAGATGTGTTTTTCCCTGCTGTCCTCCGCCCATTCCCATCCGTCGGGAAGTTCTACGTCTCCCACCACATCCAGTTCCGCCGACACGGACATCTCAGCCTCGGGCACATTGAAAGGAAGCGCCGCTTTGTAGACGATGACCTTGGTCTCCATAGACGTTCCCGTATAGTTTTCCGTTTCCTGCACGGAGAGGGAGAGAGTCGCTTCACCGGTCTTCAGGATCTTTACGATCCTTGTTTCCGGATCCAGGGAGATCACATCATCCCCCCCTGTGACGGCATACCCGGGGACGATCCCCACATTGGTCTTTCCTTCCTTCAGGATGAAGGCGGGATCGCCGTATCGTTTCCCGTAAGCGGCTTCCACATCGGTGATCAACGCCTGAGCTTTATTGATCTTAAACGTCGCCGAAGCCGGAAATATGATGTAATCCTCCGAGGGCTTTCCCGTGACGGAAACGGCGGCAGTTCCGGCATTCACGTTATTTTCATAGGAAACCGTATACTGATCCTCCGGGAGTATCGTGTTTCCGTCCACCACCGTCACCTTCGGGCGCTTCTCCGTCCCGTCGAAGGTAGTCTCTTCATATTGAAGTATCAACGTGGAATTGAAGATGATGAGATCCCTTGTCTGTGTCACAAAGGCCTCGTTTGCAAAAACCGCCGTGTAGCGCTTCCTGGCGTGGTCATTCCCGTCGGAAGCAGGAATATCTTCCACGGTGGTGTTCACCCTTTCCGTTTCAACATGGGTCCCGTCGTTCCTGCAGATCCTCTTCGCCGTAACCGCGCTCAGATCCCTTTCCCATACATATACCGGTTTCTCCCAATCATGGCCCAGGGCAGGAATATCCGTCAGCACCCTGCTAAGCTCCTGCTTGCAGCGCTTGCAGGTGGTCACAGCCTCGAAATGGCCCGCCTCTCCGCAGGTAGGTTCAATACGGTTTTCCTCTTTTTCCTCGAGATCATGTCCCAAAGGCTTGGTGGTCTTCTTTTCCCTGCTCATCTCGCAATTGCAGACAGAGCAATAGACCACTTCGTTGTAGGATCCGCCCTCGGTACAGGTGGGAAGGATCTCATTCTCCTTCACGGCTGTCTTTGCGGCATGTTTATGTGAAGCTCTGGTGATGCCCACCGTTGCCAGAATGTTTTTGTAACAATCCGCATCCTCACCGCAATACCTGGCCCTGGCAGAAACCTCCGTCTCCTCGGTCAGGGGGATCGCAAGATCCTCTTCAACCCACTCCCATCCCGCAGGAAGGGAAACGCCGCCAACCTTTTCACAGTCATTGGAAGCGGTGATCTTCTCAGGCGGAAGGGGATCAGGATGGTCTGCTTTCTCCACGGAAACGGTGATGGTTTCCGAAGCTGCCGCAAAATCCTCAGTCTCGCCTGCAGAAACAGTGACCGCGGCCGTCCCCGTTTTCAGAATGGTCACCACCTGATCCTCCCCGCTCTCCAGGGAGATCACGTCACTGCCGTCCGTAACGGCATAGGTCAGAGGCGCTCCCGTATTGGAGGAAACTTCCGCAAGGAGGAAAGCGGGATCTCCATAGGTTTTTTGATAACTCTTTTGAGAAATGATCAGCTCAGCCTTTCCCTTGCCGATGGTATAGTTCACGGTAGTCTTTGTCCCGCCGAAGGAAACGGAAGCTGCATATGTCCCCGCATTTACGGGAGGGACAGCGCTTTCTTCATATACTGTTGTTCCATTCCCCGAGTAACGGATATCTCCGTTTGTCAGGTAAAGCCCCGTTTCCCGGTTGAAATCCTCAATTCCGTCCAGGGAAGCGTTCGCCGTCAGGCCGTCCCCGCAAGCCTGTATTTTCGGGGGAAGGATCGTGAATGAGATCTTTCGTCCCGGAAGCTCGCAATCTTCGGCCTGACACTGTGCGGTCCCCACTCCCGTGCCCGTCGTTCCCGAGTAGCTGAACCTGTGCACATGCACGGGTTTCTCGATCACTGCCATATACGGGTATCTCCGGGTGTACGGGCTTTCCAGGGTATGGGTGGATACCTCGTTCTCACCACCGCGCACTATCATCGCTACGGAACCCGTCAACGTGATGACCCCATGCCCGCTTGCGCCTTTTCCTGCTCCGATGGAAACGGATTCTTCACCGCCCCAGGCTTCCGCCTGTCCGATGGCTTTTTCGCCATCCGGGGTGCTGCCGCTATAGAAAGCGATCAAGCCGCCTTTTCCGCTTTTTCCGCCGCCGATGCCCGCTCCCGTTCCCTTACTGGAAACCGAAGCTTCTACTGTTCCTCCGTAGACGTTGATATTTCCGCAGTCGGGCTTTTCCTCGTCCCCGCCGATGGCCGCGTATCCCGCCACACCATGAGCGATGAGTTTCCCCGTCCCTTCGCTTTGCGCATAAATATTTAATGTGCTGCCTGCCGGAACGCTGATGCCCTCTCCGGCCGTCAGGACGGCATCGTCGAAGAGGATCAGATTGACCTTCCCGGATACCTTCATCCTCTCAAATACATAGGTGTTTCCCGAAGCTGCATACCACCCGTCTTCCAATGTCAGGACTGATGAGTCTATCAGCTGATAGGAGGTGCGGATTTCCTTTGTATAAACTCCTCCATTGCCGTATTTTAAATACGCTGCCGGGAGCTGTACCACCACCATGTGCTTCGGCCTTTCCTTGCCCGGATCCACAGTGGCGTAGGCATCAGGATTATCACCGTCTTTCACGGCCAGGCCTCTTTCCAGGAAAAGCGATCCCTGAACCGACCCGTTCTCCCCGCAGCCGATGCCGGAGGCTCCACTCCCGCCTTTGGCAGTTATGCCGGGAGCGTAGGCATACGCCTCTCCGCCGAAGCCGCCTTTTCCGCCACCGATGCCGGAGCCGCCCGTTCCACCTTCAGCGGTGATGTTTCCGGTGTAGAGATACACCTTTCCACCATTTGCGCCTTTTCCGCCGCCGATGCCGGAACCGTTTTCTCCGCCTTTTGCGTTAATGCTTCCGCCGTAGAGGTAGGCATTTCCAAGGGTACCGCCCTCTCCTCCGCCGATGCCGGCAGCATTTTTCCCGCCCTTTGCCGTGACGGTTCCGCCATAGACATATGTAATCCCGCTGCTGCCATCTTTTCCGCCGCCAATACCGGAGCCACCCGTGCCTCCGTCAGACGTGATGGTTCCGCCGTATATCCCGATCATCCCAGCGTCGCCGTTCTGATCTCCGCCTATCCCGGCGCCGCTTGTTCCTCCATTTGCTGTTATATTTCCGGAGTGAATCCAAAGTTCTCCACCGCCGCCAATGCCGGACTTTCCATCCTCCCCGGAAGCGATGAGTTTTCCGGTCTTCCCGGACTGGGTATGGACGTTCAGCCTGCAGCCACGGGGGATCTCTATCCCCTTTTGGGCTGTCAGAGATTTCCCATCATTCAGGATCAGATTGACAGTACCGTTAACGGTAATACGTCCGGGAATCGTAACATCCTCCCGGAGCACATACCATCCCGAATTCCAGACGGTTTTTTCAGAGTTTATCACTTCAAAACTGCCTGTGCCCTTTTCAGTGTAGGAGACGCTCCCGGACTTTTCGTTAAAGGATGCCACCATATACTTCGCCACATCCCCGATAAACATATATCTGGGCCTTGCTCCGGTATCCTGCAGCAGTTCCGTATCGCCCGCTCTCGTACCGCCCAAAAGCGAAAGACCGGGACTGATGAGTATATCGCCCATGCCATCGGCGTCCCTTCCGGCGCCGATGGCAGTCTGGTTATAACCGCTGGAAGCAGTGACGTTTCCGCCCTTCACCTCGAGACTTTCCGCGCTTCCTCTCCATCCGCCGCCTACACCTGCGGCGTTTGAGCCCCCGGTGGCGCTTACGTTTCCGCCATAGACGACAACCGCAGCTCCGTCTTTATTTCTTCCGCCTCCGATTCCGGCCCCGCCGGTGCCGCCCTTAGAACTGACGGTTCCGCCATAGATTTTCACACTCTCCATCGATCCGCCTTCGCCGCCGCCGATACCCGCGGCTCCGGCTCCGCCCCTGGCAAGGAGGCTTCCGCTAAATACTTTTATGCTGCCACCGTCGGCATATTCGTTTCCGCCGCCGATACCTGCGCATTTTTCAGTCCCTTTGGCGATGATCTCACCCGTCCCCTGCTCCTGGGTATAGACGGTGAGACACGCCCCCTGGGGGATGATGATCCCTTTGTTCGCCGTCAAAGATACTCCGTCGCAGAGGACAAGTTCCACCTGCCCCTCCACCAGGAAGGGATACTCTGCATTTACATCCCGGCGCAGGATATAAGGGCCGTTCTTATTCGTCCATTTGATCACATCAGTTCCGTCATCCAGGACCGCATTCTCGGTAGCATAGACTGCGTTCAGGGGTTCTATGAACTCCTCGGTGAAAGTGACTTTCCCATCGGAATCACTATAGGATCCTCTCTGATAGCTCAGCTTGATGGGGAAGACTGTCATGTACCGCTTGCGTTCATTGAGGTCGATCGTTTCCACAGGGTCGGGAGCATCGCCGCCCCTGAGGACCATATCTTTTCCTATCACCCGCTTGTCTTTATCAGGGCTTTCTTTTATTCCGGTTCCGATGCCCGGCGCCTTTTCATCTCCGATGCCCGTGACGTGACCGCCGTAGATCTCGACGGAGCTCTTATGGGCGTAGGCCCCGCTGCCAATTCCGGGGGCACTGTATCCCCCTCCCTCCGCTGTCACAGTCCCGCCATAGATGCTGATACTGCCGCCTCCTGCCTCGCTGTTCCCTCCGATCCCGGCAGCAAAGGAACCACCTTTAGCATTGATCGTGCCGCCATAGATACGGATCGTGCCGCAATCCACTTTTCCCCACGAGAAATAGGCAGAGCCAATGCCCGCATTATCCTGCTCTCCCTGGGCATTCAGGACCCCCGTCCCGTTTTCCTGACCGTAGATATTCAGCCGGTGCTCGGCCACCACGGTGATCCCCTTAGTGGCGTTTAAGACCGCCCCATCCAGAAGGATCAGGTTCACGTCCTGATAGACATTGATCCGCTTGTTATAGGTTTTGGTTCCGTATACGACGATCCAGTTGGATTCTCCCTCACCCCAGCTGATATCATCCTCACTGGCATAGATATAGGATCTGGCAGACTTTTTAACCGGTCTGCAGACATCGTCTGCAAGCAGTTCCACATCCATGTAGGAGATCCCCTTTTCTTCCCCTGATGGCTCAAGGGTTTCCTCCTCCCCGGCGGATACGGGGAAGCCTGAGAGCAGCAGCACAGACATGGAGAAGATAAAGCTAAATCTCCTCAGAATCCTGCCGATCTTATTCCCTGATTCTCTCATTTTCCTATCCCTCTTAAGATTCCTCACAAAGCCCTCCGGCCCGTTTCAGGTCCTGTTTTGCACGTCGGAACTGTAATCATGCTCCTGAACCTTCGGCACGTCTCCGAAGGCCCCTCCCCCGGCCACTTCCTTCATGTCCTCCCGGGAGATCTTTGACTCCTCTTTGATCTTCTCCAACTCTTCCTTTGAGAGATTCTTTTCCTTTGACTGATCCTTTTTTAACATGATCTTACCTCCTTTCAAGTTCAGGCTTTTCCCACTTCA
>JAEELB010000087.1 GCA_016288705.1 Lachnospiraceae bacterium
CTCCTCTGACCGGACCGACCGCCTCAAAAGTTAGGATAAAAATCTCTTTTTCTTTCGTCTTATCCTAACTTTTCGGGTTTCCGCCTTCCACCGGCCGGACCCGACCGCCTCAAAAGTTAGGATAAAAGTCTCTTTTTCTTTCATTTTATCCTAACTTTTCGGGTTTCCGCTCTCCTCTGACCGGACCGACCGCCTCAAAAGTTAGGATAAAAATCTCTTTTTCTTTCGTCTTATCCTAACTTTTCGGGTTTCCGGACGCAACAGGGCAAGAATAAGGAATAGTCGGGGGTGTGCCGGACGAGGCAGGATCACAGAAGGAAGTAAACCATGCACAGGACAGCGGAACGGATAGAGCGGATTCTTCACAACCACTTGCAAGATTCTTCATTTCGCTATAACATAAGGGACAGGACTATGTCGTCGGCAAATGTCCTACATGTCGTAAGGATGCGCTTTTGCATAAAACGAGGGCTGCATCCGGGTGCAGTGTCGGCCAAAACAGAGATGTCGCACCCTGCCTGAGCGCAAAGACTGCGCCACGGCACACAGCCGGCCAACCCCGGGATACAACATCCGGGCACATACCCTGCCGGAGCCAAGATAAAGCAACACCGGCACACACCCTGCTGAAACAAGGAGACACAGATGATCAAGAGAATCAAAGAACTTACGGACATTCCCAACACGATCGAAGAGAATCTGCCCACCTCTCCTGACCAGATACTGCTTCTGGATATAGAGACCACCGGCTTCCATGCAGACCGCTCCGATCTGTATCTCATAGGCTGCGGATACTATGAGAACGGAAGTTGGAAGATCAGCCAGTTCTTCGCCGAGAGCAGCAAAGACCAGCAGGAGCTCCTCAAGGCTTTCTCGGATATAGCATGCAAGAAGACTCTGCTCATCCACTATAACGGCAACCGCTTTGACGTCCCTTATCTCAAGCGCAAATACGAGTCCTTCGGACTGAAGGATCCCCTTGACCGCCTCACGGGATTTGACGTATACAAGAGGCTCAATCTCTACAGCGGTTTCCTTAAGCTTTCCGACATGAAACTCAGGACTGTCATGGGGTTTATGGGAATTGAACGCGAGGACGCAGGCGGCGGGGAGCTGGTGAGAGTGTACGGAGATTATCTGATCGACCGCAGGGAGAGCCAGCTTGACGAGTTGTTGTCCCACAATCTCCAGGACCTGTCAGGTCTCCTTAAGATCATGCCTCTCCTGTCCGTCAGCGACCTTTTCGACAAGCCTGTCCGCGCCGTGAAAGCCAGGATAGAACGGGCTTCCGTCCCCGGCGGGGATTCAAAACACGAACTGATGCTGAAGCTCAGGCTCAACTCCTCTATCCCCGTAAAAATAAACACCATGTCAAAGGGATGCTATTTCGGCTGCAGGGGAAATGAGGGCGTACTCCGTATCCCCATCTTTGAGGGCGAGCTCAAATATTTCTACGCCGATTACAAGAATTATTACTACTTTCCGCAGGAAGACCAGGCCATTCACAAATCAGTCTCCGCTTTTTCCGACAGCAGTTTCCGGGAACAGGCAAAGGCTTACAACTGCTACACCAGAAAGCTTGGGATATACCTCCCGGAATACTCCGACGAATTCATACCTTTCTTCAAAAAAGTGTATGATACAAATGAGCTGTTCCTCGAGTTTACCGATGAGAGAAAGACAGACCGCGAATTCTGTTCTTCCTACGCTCACCACATCCTGCGCATGATGGCTTCCTGATCTGATGGGATCCTCTCAGGAACATTCCTCCGCCGGCAGCGCAAACGCCGCATCTGCCGGCGATCAACCGGGGCAAAAGCCCATTTTCGCTGACCGCAGCGCAAACGCCGCATCTGCCGGCGATCAGCGGGGGCAAAAGCCCATTTCCTCCGCCGGCAGCGCAAGCGCCGCATCTGCCGGTGGTCATTCAAGGCACAGGCAAATAGCGGCAAAACGGGTCCAGATGACGGAAGGCCCGCTCCTCAAGCCCATCCTTCTCTTTGCTATTCCTCTTGCTCTTTCCAACATTCTGCAGCTTTTGTTCAACGCCGCAGATATGGTGGTGGTAGGGCGTTTTTCCGGAAGCCACGCGCTGGCAGCCGTGGGCTCCACCAGTTCGCTCATCAATCTTTTCACGAATCTGTTTTTGGGTTTTTCCGTGGGAGTAAACGTGCTCTACGCCCATTACACCGGAGCAGGCGACAAGAAGAGCAAAAAAGAGACCATGGACACCGCTCTCTTCATGTCCGTAGTGTGCGGCATCCTGCTCTCGGTTTTCTCTCTGATGTTCTCAAAAGCCATGCTGGTAAAGATGGGAACCCCCGATGAAGTCCTGGACATGGCCGTTCTGTACCTGAGGATATATTTCCTGGGCATGCCCGCCATGCTCTTCTACAATTTCGGTTCATCCATACTGAGAGCCGCCGGGGACACCAGGAGGCCTCTCATTTTCCTGACAATAGCAGGGATAATAAACGTGATCCTGAACCTTTTCTTCGTGATAGTCTGCCGTCTCTCCGTGGCGGGCGTGGCTTTGGCTTCGGTGATATCGCAGACGGCTTCCGCCCTGCTCCTTTTGCGATGCATGACCGGATTCGGCGAGGACATACGTTTCACCTTGTCGGACCTGCACCTTTCCCGGAACAAGGCCATCCGGATCATGAAGATCGGCATACCCGCAGGGCTTCAGGGCATGCTCTTCTCCATATCAAACGTGCTTATCCAGTCGTCGGTAAATTCCCTGGGATCCCAGGTCATGGCAGCAAATGCTGCATCCTCAAGCCTTGAGGGCTTTGTCTACATCGCCATGAACGCGGTTTCACAGACCTGCATTTCCTTTGTAAGCCAGAATCACGGCGCGAACAAGCCTGAAAGAGTAATAAAGACCGTCAAGATATGCCTTGCGCTGACCACGGTGACGGGACTTGTGGTGGGCGGTCTGGTGAATATCTTCGGCGTCCCGCTGCTGTCGGTCTATATCGCCGACGAAGCGGTCATCGCCATTGGGCTGCTGAGGCTCAGATACCTGTGCCTGCCTGATTTCCTTTGCGGTACCATGGAGACCATGGGACAGAGCGTCAGAGGCCTGGGCTATTCCCTTGCTCCCATGGCGGTCACTCTCACCGGGGCCTGCCTCCTCAGGATAATATGGATCTTCACGGTCTTTTCATCCGTCCACACCCTGGAGTCGCTTTATATCTCCTACCCCATCTCCTGGGCAGTGACCACCCTGGCCCACCTGATCTGCTTTAGGATCTATTTCAGAAAAGCTTTCGTATCCCTGTAGATCACGGCCCAGATGATGAACACGTATACGAAGCCGATCACTGCCGTGAGGAACTGGATCAGGGAAAAGGTGGACTGGAATACCGGAAGCTTCGCGTAAAGCGGGCTCTCCTTGGGAATGAAGGTGGGAAGGAGCCAAAGGGAGATGGTAAGCCCCATAAACAGACCTTTCAGGGCGGATATCCCCACAGAAAGCGCGTAGCTCACGATGCCCCCTCCGTTTTTCCCGCTGCTTATCATCCTGCCCTTGAGCAGGAAGTGAACCCCCGCCGCAAGGACGATATTTCCCAGCATTATCATGGGGATGATGCCCGGAACCGCGGACATCAGGGGATTTCCCGTTATCAGCCAGGCCGTGACGGGCGTGATCACGCTCAAAATGATCCCACACGGAAGATTTACCAATAAAACCGCGAGGGCTAAACACGCGTTAATCACGGGTCCGGTAATAAAAACGCTCAGGTTCTTGAAATACTGGCTGACTATGCAGATCGCCAGCAGGATCCCAGTGTATGCGATCTGTCTCGCTCCGAACTTGCTGTTCATACATCCTCCTTACCGACTCTTCAATGTCACTTAAAGATGTCCGTAAACAAATACAGTTACACCGCCTCCTGGCTGCTGTCCACCAGCTGCTGCAGCTCGTTCCTGACCTGCTCCATGGTATCGGATACTATGGTGGTGGAGGCGGATATCTCTTCGGTGGAGGCCGCAAGATTCTGGATCCTTTCGTTCACATTCTCCACTATTTCCAGAAGCTGTGAGGTCTCATTTGCAATGGCAGTCACCGCATCCTGAATGTTCTTATTTGCGATGCCGCTGCTCTCCGCAGTCCCCTTTGAATCTGCGGCGAGGGAATTGATCTCGCCCGCAACGACCGCAAAGCCTCTTCCCGCTTCGCCTGCCCTTGCCGCCTCGATGGAGGCGTTCAGTGCCAGGAGATTGGTCTGATTTGCGATCTCCACGACCCTGTCGTTATTTGTGGTCAGTTCGTTAAGGGCGCCGGTGATATTCACGATGGAATCGTTGAGCTTTGTGCAGAAGCTGGACACGTTGCTCATCTCTCCCGAGATCGCAGAGCTCTCCTCGGCATTGTTGTTGTTTCCGACGGACATTCCGTTGATGGAATCACGGAGGGTGTTGAATTTCTCATTGATATCCTCCATGGTGTTAATGATCTCGTCACGCTGGGCGTTCAGAACGCTCCTCTCGTGCTCCACCATATCCTGGGCCTCACGCTTCTCCATTTCCACAAGGTCCTTCAGGTAATGGACGCAGTTGTCCTTGTGATTGAAGCCGTTGAAAATGGCGGTGGCCATCATTTCACATGTATCGTAGCCGCAGCAGGAACAGTTGATCTTCCTTGATTCCTCCGTGGTCTTGTTCATATCCTTGAACACCCTGTCCAGTTCGGCGGACGAAGGCGTCCTGTAGGCGACCTGGGAAGATCTGTCGGTGTATTTCCTGAGATAATCCTCCAGGTTCAGATTTGCGAACTGCTTATTCAGGGCCGCAAGTCTCTTGGCAGGAGGAAGGGGCCTTGACCAGGCGCTCTTCTTGTCGTTTTTCTTTACGCTCTCCTGTATATCGTGGATGTGATACAGGGGATCGTCGGAACCGGTGACCTCCGGATCCGTGGCGGTGCCGCAGATACATCCGTTTTCACAGTTGAGGGCGTCCACGAAGAGATAAGGCGTCTTGCCGCCCTTGATCCTGTCTGCATTCTGACGGAGATAACGATACATCCTCTTATCTCCCTCCATCTGACGAATAAATACATCGCTCCCCAGGAGCCAGTAGACATTTTCCTTAAGGCCGCCGGGCATGGGATAGATCGAGCCCAGACCGTATTCGATCTCGTCCTTTATGGGCGTGCCCATAAGATTATGAGACTTCACATACTTCATGAGATGGTCAAAGGTGACGTTGTAATTCACATAGCCCTTGTTGTTGGGGTCCGCGATCTCCATCTTCTTCGCGATGCAGGGGCTTATAAAGGCCAGCTTTTCCGTGATCCCGAGTTCTTTTCTGGCGTAGATCGCTGCGCACATCATGGGACTCTGGACCGGGAACAGCTTCGGAAGCAGTTCCGGCAGATACCTTTCGATATAACCCACGACGGCGGGGCATGGCTGTGATATTCCGCCAAGATAATTATGTTCCTGAATGTATTTGATATATCCCCAGGTGGTGATGTCGGCGCCGAAGGAGACACTTATGAACCTGTTGACTCCCTGAGCCTTCAGGCCGCCCAGGACTCTCTCGTATTCCCGGGGATAATCGGCCAGAAACGCCGGAGCGATGAGAACGGATATCTTTTCGCCTTTTTTCAGATCCGTGAAGAATTCCTCGGTATCATCCCTGAATTCCCTGGCGTGATGTTCGCAGGCTTCCATACAGGCGCCGCATGCGATACATTTGTCCTTATCTACAATGATCCTTGAACGGCCCTCTGCATCGGGCTCTGTCGAGACACAGGCCCCCATGCAGCTGCAGGCGCTTATGCACTTATTGCAGCCCACGCAGTTTTCATTTGTAAATACCAGAGATTCCTTTCCAAATTCCATCCTGTATACCTCCTGTTGTCAACAGACTGACCTGGTTTTTCGCAGCAAAAAATGCCGGATCCGTGCATTTTTTCACCCGGAATATAAAAACTGCAGGTAATATCCATAAAATAAAAGATAAATGGGTATTATAATGCAAAAAATGATAAATGCAAATATTTTTCAGTTTTTGAAACTGTGGACCGGTGCCGGAATACGGCCGGCGCGGTTCACGAAACCGGCGCAGCTGAAACGGTTCACATCCATTACCGGGGCTCTGCCGAAAAGTCCGCCGAAGTTAATTGTCTCCCCTACCTTAAGGCCTATTGCAGGGATCAGCCGGATGGCCGTGGTCTTCCCGTTTACCATCCCGATTGCCATCTCGTCCGCGGCGATGCCTGCTATGGTCTCTGCGGAGGTGTCCCCCGGGATCGCTATCATGTCAAGGCCCACAGAGCATACGCTGGTCATGGCTTCAAGCTTTTCAAGACTGATAGCGCCTTTATTTACGGCGTCTATCATGCCCTGATCCTCGCTTACGGGTATGAACGCCCCGGACAGGCCGCCCACATATGAGCTTGCCATGATGCCGCCCTTCTTCACCTGATCGTTCAAAAGCGCCAGTGCCGCCGTGGTTCCGGGGGCGCCTGCCGCCTCCAGCCCTATGCCGCACAGTATATCTGCCACGGAATCCCCCACCGCCGGAGTGGGAGCCAGAGACAGATCCACTATGCCGAAGGGCACATCCAGCCGCTTTGAAGCCTCCATGGCCACCAGCTGCCCTACCCTCGTCACCTTGAAGGCGGTCTTCTTTATGGTCTCGCACAAAACCTCAAAGTTCTCACCCCGGACCTTTTCAAGGGCTCTCTTCACAACGCCGGGGCCGCTGACCCCAACATTTATCACGCAGTCGCCCTCGGTCACGCCGTGAAACGCGCCTGCCATAAAGGGGTTGTCGTCAGGGGCATTGCAGAAGAGCACGTATTTCATGCAGGCTGAGCCGTGAGAATCGGCGGAAGCCTCAGCTATACTCTTTATCACATGTCCCATGAGCCTCACGGCGTCCATATTTATCCCGGTCCTGGTGGACGCGGCGTTGACGCTGGCGCACACCCTTTCTGTAGAGGTGAGGGCTTCGGGCAGGGATTCGATGAGCATCCTGTCCGATACTGTCATCCCCTTTGGAACAAGCGCCGTGTACCCTCCTATCAGGTTCACTCCCGTGTCCCGGGCCGCCCTGTCCATGGCATGGGCGATCTCAACGAAATCGGAGGGCTGCCTGCAGGCAGTGCCGCCGATGAGCCCTATGGGCGTCACGGAGATCCTTTTATTCACGATGGGGATCCCGTATTCCGCGGATATCTCCTCCCCCGTCTTCACAAGGTCCCTTGCCCGTCCGGTTATCCTTTCGTAAATATTGCCGCAGAGAGTCTTAAGATCCGGAGACACGCAGTCCAGAAGGGATATCCCCATGGTGATGGTGCGCACGTCCAGATTCTCGTGCTCTATCATTTCATTTGTCTCTTCAACCTCAAACCTGTCTATCACGTCATTACCTCTCCTGCTTCATTTTGTATTCGATCCCGATCAGTCACCCCTCGATCCCAGGTTCCGGTGGGTACCCTCTCAATTGGCGGAGGACGCCTTTCCGTCGATACTGAACTTCATCTGACAGTAGCCGCCGC
>JAEELB010000088.1 GCA_016288705.1 Lachnospiraceae bacterium
TAGGCGCAAATGAATGCCTCAGGAAGGGATAGGCTTCAAGCATGGGGACTCCCGGATTGTACTCAAAGATCTGTCCGGTGGCAAAACCGAATATGACGAATAAGAGTTTGAGCCCGATTGGTATGCTGATCATGCGGGCCATGCGTCCCTTCAGAAAATTTCTCCCGGTAAGGGCGAAGGTGTAAGCCGCAAACAAAAGGGAAAATGTGAACTCCAGGATATCCACCGCGTAGACATACGCCGTCTGAAGAGCCACGATGCCGGAGCCGGTCACTATGGACATTATCAACGCAAGATGAGCCATTGCAGCCACAAACACGCAGATGCAGATCGCCAGATAGATCCTGTTCTGCCTTGTAGGGACGCTCCTTTTGCGGAAATAAAGACTCATCAGGGTCCCGGTCAGCACGAGGGAGCATATGGAATATATGATATCCGAAAATGAGATCACAACCATCTACGCCGCATCCCCTCCGTCATATAACTGGCCGCAGAGATAATCCGCGCCGTATTCCTCGGCAATCATCTCGCTTTCCTCCTCGTTCACGCCTATGGCCAGGACTTTTTTCCCTGCGGAATGGAAGGCGTCCGTAACCGCCCTCAGTGCTTTCCTGAGTTCGGGCTTCTCCAGCGCCAGCCTTGCAGTCCTGTAGCCGACAGATATGTACTCAAAGGGCGAATCCAGAAGCGAGGCCAGCTGCGAATATCCTATACCGAAACTGAAAAGGAACAGCCGCACCCCTTTTTGGGCGATCTCCCTCACCTGTCTCATCTCATCCGGAGTCATGGAACTGTATACATCGTCTGAAATCCCCAAAAACAAAAGCTTCGATTCGATCCCATAAGTGGAGAGCATTCCCTTTATCCTCTCCGGCATATCCTCCTTCAGGAGAAATTCTTTCGAAATGCGGACGGCCGTGGGAACAAGCCTGTCGTCCTCGATCTCGGACAGCTTCGCCAGCATATCCTCAATGATGTAATAGTCCAGTTTGTCAAGATTTCTGACCTGCCTGTTTTGAAGATCAGTGGGATAGAGATCCACGGGATTCCCGGAGTGGTCGTTCATGCGCAGCTGGGGCACATAACCCGAGAGTTTGTGATCCCCGGCTCTCACGATGTTCATGGGGACCACCTCCAGGATCTTGCTTTCATACTGTTCAAATATCCTCTTCTCCAGTTCGATCCTGTGTTCATTCGTGCTGAAGTCCACGTTGTCCGTGTCAATTATGACAGAGCCCTTGTGATTATCGGGATTGGACAAAAAGCCTGTCAGGTGAGTCAGTTTCTCGAGGCTCTCAAAGTGCTCCGGATAGGACAGCTTCCACATGACCACATCGGGCTTTACCAGGAAATCCCCGGTCTGCCAGGGCCTGTCAAACTGTCTTCCCACCTTCTTCATAATGTCGTCCGCATTTTGAGCCCTTCCGCTTTTCATCAGAAGGATATAGGTATCCTCCTTGTATCTGAATATGTCCGCGTCCTCCAGGAATCCCTTAAGATATCTGACTATGGTCCTGGGAAGCTCCCCCACCATCTCCTCTCCGAGAGAATCTTCAATAAAGACGTTATTGTCCAGCTTTATCGTGACTATGGTAAAGGGCTGTTTTACGGAGATCAGTGACATTGCGTTGGTGAGAAATAACAACCTGGAAAGGGCCCCGCTTTCGGGATCCATGAAATCATTTGTGCGCTGGATGGTGATGTAGACCAGGAGGCAGGAGATGCTCATAAAGAACTGCTCCACATAAAGGCCGGGAACGACGGTCTGCAGGAAAAGTCCGGTTATGAAGCACATAAAATACCCGTATAGAGAGCTTCTCAGGCTTGTGGATACCACCTGTCTGAAGTACCAGAGGGCGAAAACCGAATTTGTGATGTATATCAGGGCGCTTATATAACACACTATGAGAAGGGAGCCTCTGTGATACACAAAACCCCGAGGAGTGATCTCATACCAGAACAGAATGCCCGGACTTGCAAGATTCGCCAGGATCACGGCAAGGGCCGCCAGATACGGGCCATAAGTAAAGAGCGAGTTTAAAAATGTGGGCATGACCCTCACTCTCACAAGCACCAGCGCAAAAACAAACCTGAAGACAAACACGGCGGTGAGAAGATGAAACACAAAATAGAGAGCGGTCACGATGTAAAGAAGGGTCTCAACGGTCACTCCCGTATCTCCGCTGTCCAGAAGCCAGAGCTTGGCTATTTCGAAAAAGGATGACACTCCGGCGCATGCGCATATCAGACGGTAATACGTTACCTGCCTGGTCTTGATCCTGTCGCTCATGACGCTGGTCACAAGCAGGGTCGCAAATATCATAAGCGCACAGACGTCAAAGGCGTACATTCCTGTCCCTTACCTCTTGATATCCAGATTCATATCCATCAGCTTCCTGATGGTCTCCGCATCATCGGTTATATTTGCATCCCCGTGCATTGTGTGCTTGAGAACGCTGGAAGCCACGGCGAAGTCAACGGTCTCCTGGGGCTCGTAGCCGTTCAGCATCCCGTAAATAAGCCCGGAGGCGAAGGCGTCCCCGCCTCCCACACGGTCAAGTATGGAGAACCTGAAGGTGCGGCTCTCGTAGTTCTTCCCGTCATACCACATATAAGCCTTCAGACTGTTCTCGCTGCCGCTCCACACATATCTCACATGCCTTGCTATGACCCGGAGATTTGGATAGCGCCTCACAAATTCCCTGAAGACCATTTCCTGTTCATAAGGGCTAGGCTGCATAGGAAGGCCGTCCTTGAGGTCTCCCGAGTCCGGATCCTTCTCCTCCCTGTATAAATGGTAGGGCTCTATGCCGAAGAGCACGTCCACATAGGGCAAGCACTTTGTGCAATAATCCCGGGCTTCCTCCCAGCTCCAGAGAGCGCTCCTGTAATTTCCGTCGAAGCTCACAGTAAGGCCCAGCTTTTTTGCAGTCTTCAGCACCTTGAGAGTAAATTTGGACAACTGTCCCGACAAAGCGGGGGTGATGCCCGACACGTGCAGCCAGTCGTAATCCTTCAAAAGTCCTTCGATATCGTACCCGGAAAAGTCATATTCAGCCACGGCGCTGTGCTTCCTGTCATAGGTCACCTTGGAGGCCCTTATGCCGAAACCTGTCTCAAGATAATATGTTCCCAATCTGTGCGTCGGAGTCTGCTCGTGAGTGGACAGGATAACGGGAGAACAGTGCACGTCATTGGACCTGAGCCATCTGACGGCGCTCTTCCCCAGGGAGTTGTCGGGAACCACGGAGAAGAAAGTGCTGTTCACCCCGAGATTTGCAAGGGCCATGGCGATATTGGCCTCACTTCCCCCGTAACTGGTCTGGAAAGAAGTGGCAACCCTGATCTTTTCATAATCGGGAGGAGTGAGCCTGAGCAGTATCTCCCCCATGGTAATAAAACCCTGTCCGCCCATTTATTTTCTCCTTCCGTCAGACCTTCTCCACGCTGCCGGAAACGGAATCCACATTCTTTGCGTCAAGAGCCTCGCCAAGGCAATTGGAGACCCTGACATCCGACAGCTCGAGCTTCTCCACATTCCGGATCATGAATCCCTTTCCGAAGCAGGTGTCTACACCCTCAGTCATTGCCGGTTTTGCTCCATCCGCATCGGGATCGAAAGATATATCCACATTCTCAAAGCACACATGATCTATCTTTCTCTCGGTGAGTCCCTCAATATATGAAGCCGCGGCAGAAGCGCGCACCGCATGGATGTTTTTGAACCTGAGGTCCCCTATGAACGGCGTGGAATCGTCCACGGGATAAGGCTCTCTTGACTGTACCGCCTCCGCATGGCCGTCGGGATCGCAGAAATAATAACTGTTCACCACAAAAGGAGTGAGCACTCCGTCCATCTCTATATCGGAAAAGGTGATCCCCTTTACTATCGCATTCTTTCCTCTTCCCCTTCTGGTCTTGACCCTGAGGCCCCGGTCCGTGCGCATGAATACGCAGTCCTTCACGGTCATGTCGTGAACGCCGCCGGCCATCTCGCTTCCGATGGTCACCGCGCCGTGACCGTCCTCCATGAGGCAGTTCCTGACGTTGAGTTCCGAGCAGGGGACCGCATATTTACGCCCCATGTAGATCTTTCCGGATTTCACCGCGATACAGTCGTCTCCCAGTGAAAATCTGACGCCGGCAATGGTCACGCCCTTGCAGGACTCGGGATCGATGCCGTCGGTATTCGGTGAATCGAAGGGATTGTTCAGCGTAACGGCGTATATGGAAATGTCATCGGTGAAATAGGGATGAAGCGTCCAGGAAGGACTGTTCATCAGAGTGATGCCGCATATGCACACGTTCCTGCAGTGATTCAGGAAAATGAGTCTGGGGCGGTAGGGAGCCGTATGCTTCTTCACGTCCTTCCACCAGTTCTCTTTCCCGGCGGAACCGTCTATCACGCCCTCGCCCTCTATGGATACATCCGCGCAGTCAAGTCCCGTGATAACGGATACATAGGTGGACAGAGGATTTCCCTCCCAGGTGGAGAGGTTGTATTCCTCACTCTCGTCATAGCTCTGGACCATACCCTGAAAATAAGGGAAATGAGACCGGTCGTTATAGGCCTTTATCACGGCGTCCTTCTCAAGATAGAGAGTTATGCCGCTCTTAAGGAAAAGGGGCCCGGTCATATACGTGCCCGCAGGCACCAGGACCCTGCTCTTTGCGGGGCAGGAAAGGATGGCAGCCTGGAGAAATGATGTATCGTCGTGGACTCCATCTCCGACGGCGCCGAAATCACGCACATTCAGCGTCACAAACTCTTTTTCGGTCCTGAATTCTAGAGAGCCCTGTTTCTCTCCATCCTTCAGAAGTTCGAGAACGTAATCGGTATCGGGCTTGAGCCCCGGCAGGAATGTGACGCACCGGTCCGCATTTCCCGCCTCTTTTCCGTTTAATACCATCATGTACGGGGAAAGGGTATTGTACTTCCCCCCGTCGAAAATATTGACAACCGCGCTTCTGGCGGACACCCTCTCAAGACTAAGTTCCATATAAACCCCCTATGTCACAGCCGGTCACCCGGCGCCTACTGTCCGACAGACCTGTCACCCCGTATAATGCGGAGCGGTCTTTATTTTCTTACGTATTCCGAGCATGCCATCAGAAGCGGGCCCACTCCCTTTGAATCATTGTCGATCCTGGGTTCGGAGATATAATACTCCACGGAGCCGTTCCTCTGATCCCCGGGGCCCAGACCGGCCACGCCGCAGATGTCGGTGAGTTTCAGTTTTCCGTCCACTTCCTTCATCTTGTTTTCCATGATGCTCTCAAACATCTCACGTCCCTGGCCCTCATATTTCTCGGGCTGGAGCACTTTGAGCCTGCTGCCCTTCATAAGGGCGTAAGCCATCATCAGGCTTCCGCTGGACTCGGTATAATTTCCGGGAGTGCCTTCATGATCCACGACCTGATAGATAAGCCCGTCCACGCTGCTCCTGTATTGGAGCATGCCGTTCAGCGCTTCCTGAAGGAGATCCTGAAGTTCCCTGTAATACTCATATATCTGGTCGGACATCACGTCCAGCGCATCCACCAGAGCCATGAGCCACCAGCCGCAGGCCCTGCTCCAGAAATTGGCGGAGCAACCGGTCTCCTTGTTGGCCCAGGGCTGCTGCTTCGCGTGATCATATGCGTGATAATACAGCTTCTTCTCTTTGTCGAAGAGATACTTGCGGACATTTCTGAACTGGATCATGATGTCCGGATACTGCTCCTTGCGGTCAAATCTGGTCTCGTAATCCATGTAGAGAACGCTGGCCATATATAAGCCGTCCAGCCAGATCTGCTCGGGATATCTCTCCTTATGCCAGAAACTGCCGTTTGAAGCTCTGGGGAAGCTCCTCAGTTTCTCCATATGAAACTCTATCGCTTTTCTGTATCTCTCGTCACCGGTCTCATCCAGAGCGAAGAACAGGTTCCTTCCGCAGAGAACGTTGTCCACCGCGGGGCCTCCGGCGTTGAACTTCGGGATCGTGCCGTCAGGCATCACCCACTCTTCAAGATAGTTCATCACGAAATCACGGAAAAACTTTTCCCCCGTGGACTTGTACATATCCGTGCTCCCCAGAAGCACGACCCCGTCTTCGTAGTTCCAGTACTTTTTGTAGGGCTTGTAGTTCTCCAAGTAGTCCTTGAAGTATGCGAAGAGTTCATTCTGAGTCATATTTTTATTTCCTTTCTGAAATAATGATTACACCTTTTTATGGGAGACAGGGTCATTCAGTCCTTCCCGTCAAGCTTCCTCATCTCCGCTATATCCTTTTCTGCGCACTCCGGGCGTATGCCCTCTCTCAGGACCGGCATATCCGGCCTGTCCCGGAGCCAGTCTTTCAGCACTCCGTAATCTATCAGTCCCTCTCCGATAAGCACCTGTATCTGCTTCCCTTCCGGGGACATCTGTATATCCTTAAGATGTATGGCGCTTATCCGGTCTCCCAGCAGATCAAAGCATTCCTTCCAGTATCCCTTCTGATCCACCACATGGGGCCTGTCCAGGACGTTTGCAAGGTCGAAGATCACACGAAAGTGGCTGCAGTCACACCGGTCCAGAAGCTCCCGCATGAGCCACACATCCTCCAGCACATGCCAGGCGACGGGTTCCAGCGCAAAATCCGTATCGAGTCTCTCCGATTCCTCGCAGATCCTGTCCACGGACTCAAGGAAATAAGGGAACAGTCTCCTTTTCTCCAGCTTACCGGGCCTCTTATAACAGGACTCGGAGCCCACCACATCCGCTTTTATGATGTCGCGGTTGAATTCCATGGATCTGATAAAGGAGTTCACCGCCTTTTCCCGCACCTCAGGATCTTCGGCAGCCAGATCCACGTAACAGCCGAACACCGCGCATTCAAGCCCGTGGCTCGAAAGAGCGTCCCCCGCTTCCGCGCAGAGGTCCTCATTAATGTCGTCAAACGAACTCACTCCCTCGGCACACTTTGTGAGAGCAAGCTGGACAGTATCGAATCCGTGTCCGGCAATGATCCCGCACAGGTCATCCAGCTTATGCCTTCCGAAATCGTGAGCTCTCGCGCCCAGCTTCATGACTCTTCTCCGTAAAACATAGCCTCCTGACACATGTTGGAATAGATCAGAAGGTAATTTGCGTCCTCACTCCCCCATTTCCTGCTGTTTGCGGAACGGGTCTGGTAAGCGTACACCGTGCGGACCTTTCTGTCGGTATCGAAGAACAGGCAGAATATGGCGCTGGTGACTTTCTTTTTACTCAGCCATTCATAAAGCCTGGGGGAGGAATCCACCAGCCCGGACAGCCTGTTCACCACAAGCACGCCGTTGACGGAAATCTTTCTGGACTTCACTATATCCTCTATTTCCTCTTCGGAAATGGAATCCTTCTTGTCTCTCCGGGAAGTAAATACGCATTTTCTGTCCGCACCCTCAAATACACTCACCTCATCCAGGACGAACACATCCATGATCTCTCTCATGGCGTCCCGGACATACCCGTCTTTCTTTTCGACGAAGAAAGTGGTCATCCTGGCAATGGTGGCCGCCACTCTCTCCGTATAACTGTGGGCGTATCTGATTGCGGTCTCATCCTTTGGAATTACAGTATCTCCGTGCATGGCCTCGCGATAGATGATATATCTGTTCTTTCCCTTGCCCTTTGCTATGTACAGAGCCTTGTCGGCCTTTGCAAAGAGTTCGTCATAATCCTGACCGTTGAGAGGCGCCGATACCGTGCCCACGGACATGGTCACGTGACAGTCGCTCTTGAGCTGAAGCACGTTCCATTCCAGAGTCTTTCTGAACTGGGTAAGGAGTTTCCTGATCTCGGCTTCATCCGCATTTTCCACGCAGATGAAGAATTCATCGCCGCCGAACCTGCCGACCGCCCCCTTCTCCCCGATCTCACTGCTGAGGCACTTGGCAGTCTCCAGGATCACCTCATCTCCGAAAGCGTGGCCATAGGTATCATTTACATTTTTAAAGTCGTCTATATCACCTATGGCAAGCCAGAGAGTCTGGCCTTCTTTCATCTCCGAAAGTTTTTCCTTGCAATAATTCTGGATGGAGGGCTTGTTCAATATGCCCGTGGCGGGATCCAGATCCCCTGTGCGGCCATAGGCTCTGCGCCTGCCCTGTTCCTTTACGGGCTGAGCCCCGGAAGATACTTTCCCCTTCCCGAGACTTTCTTCATAATTCCGTATCACAAGGAGGATATCCTTGATGGTGAAGGCTATCTGCCTTTCGTCATCCTCATCCTTCGGTTCCATGGAAAGAAGGAAGGGTGCGACGGTCCCGTCTGCCCTTCTCATCCTGATGACCAGGTCCTTTCGAACGGCACCACTGCCGACTTCGTCCAGAGCGCTGTTGTAGATCTCCCTGTCCTCATCGAGAACAAGGTGTTCAAGGGGATAATCAACCCTTCCGCCAAGGAAATGGACACACTCCTTGTCGCTGTATATGATCATACCCGCAAGGTCAAGGACACCGTTCATCAAGCCGGAAGAGGCTCCGGAGCCAGTTATCATACCGGTAATATCCATCGACTGTGCCTATCCTCCTGTTTAAAATGACATACAA
>JAEELB010000089.1 GCA_016288705.1 Lachnospiraceae bacterium
AGCACTGAATCCCATCCTGAGGTGTCAGCTGCTGAAAGAAGCAGATAATCAATACCGTCCTGGATGAACTTCTGAGCGGCAGCGATCTGCTCGTCGTTCTTCAGGCTGTATGCGAAGGATGCCTCGTAGCCGTTTGCTTCACAGAAGGTCTCCTTGAGATCCTTGTCGTTAGCGGTACGATAGCCGGACTCGTTGGGGTCGTTGTTGATGATGCCGACCTTGATCAGTTCGCCGCTGGCTGCAGGAGCTGCGCTCTCCGCAACTGCCTCTGCCTTGGACTCAACTGCCGCTGCTGCGGTCTCAACAGCCGCTGCTGCGCTTTCGACTGCTGCCGCTGCGCTCTCTACAGGAGCGGGAGCTTCAGGAGCGGGTGCAGGTGCAGAACCGCCGCAGGCTGCAAGGCTGAGAGCCATGGTCGCTGTGAGCATTGCTGATAACACTTTTTTCTTCATTAATATTTCCTCCCTTTTTCTTTTACTACAAAACCCCTTTACGGAGTTTACATCAGTAATACTTGTAATAATAAACACCTGTTTTTTAAAAGTCAAGTAGTAAAACAAGTTTCATCGAAAAAATACAAGTTTGTTTCACATCTGTCTTATGCTTTCCCTCATCACGGGTTGGGGATCGTAGAGCTGGCCGCCCTTAAATTCGCGGGAATCGGCCATCTTCATTATGATCTCTGCTGCCTTCCTTCCCAGCTCTTCCTTGGGGTGAGGGAAGGTCGTAAGAGGCACGGGCACCATCCCGGAAATGGAAGCATCGTCCACGGACACTATGGACAGATCCTCCGGGATCTTAAGTCCCCTTTTGATCACGAGATCCTCAAAAACGCAGGCGATCTCGTCATTGTAACACTGTACGGCGGTGCATCCCTTTAACCGGTTCATAATCTCATCCATCCTGTCGGACAGATGCCTGCCGCCGTAGGAATCGAACCAGATGACTCTTCTGTTGTCCAGTTCCAGACCCGCAGAGAGAAGGGCGTCCTGAAAGCCCTCAAACCGGAGCATTCCCTGCACGTCGTCAAGCTTGAACAGTCCGCCTATCTTACGATGGCCCGCTTCCATGAGAAGCTCGGCTGCATGCCGCCCCACGGCCCTGTCGTCCAGCGAAACCAGGGGATACTTGCCTTCAAAGGCGGGGAAAATGGCGTTGAAGAACAATACAGGTATGCCTCTTTTCAGAAACTCCTGATAAAGCTCAAGATTGCGGCTGGGCATGGTGCCGCAGGAGGGCTCTGCGATGAGCCCGTCTATGTCGTCCTTGGAGAGGAGCTTCCTGAGGATCTTCCGCTCCCGGTTCGAGTTGTTGTTCGTGAAACTTATCTGAACGGTGCACCCGTTCTCCGAAAGGACTTCTTCGATCCCCCTTATGGTGCTTGGGAAGATGTAGCCGTCCACGTAGGTGGACACCACGGCGAACTGCCCTGTCTTCTCCCGGTCCGGCACATCTGCCGGTGCGGACACGTTCCTCAGAAATGAACCGCTGCCTCTTACGGTCCTGATCCTGCCGGCTTTCTCCAGCTCTTCGATACCGCGTCTCACGGTCACTCTGGACATACCCAGCAGGGCTACGAATTCATTTTCGGAGGGCAGGCGATCACCGGGCTGAAGCTCGCCTTTCCGCACCGCTTCATCAACCCAATTCCCTATCTGTCTGAATTTAGGAGTCTTTCTGGACCCGGTTCTGCTTGAATTCATCCTGTATGGTACCCTCCCTTGCTGAACTATACAGGATGTATTGTTTTATGTCAATAACATAGACAGGCAATCATTTGCGAAAATATAGATTTGCATTAGTGAGCTCGGCCCAGCTGTATTCGGACATATAGTCGCCGCGGTAGGAATTGACCGCATCCATGTCCCCTTCTATCATCCGGTAGTAATCACAGTCTATCAGTTCCCTGCGGACCGCCAGCTCCCGGTGCTCCCTTATGAGCACCTTTTCCATGTCAATGGCTTTCAGGGTATTTCGAAGGTCATTGACCAGAACGCGTATGCGGTTCCGCTCCGCGCTTGCATCCCCCTCTTCCTTCCACAATGCCGATGCTATCTCGCCGGAAGTGCAGGCGGCGCCGTATCTGTCGATCAGATAAGCAAAAAGCTCCTTGCTCTGCTTTCTGGAAAAGATCACCGGCCTTCCCTTCCAGAAAACGTCGAAATGACCGAAGCACTTCACAACAAGCTTGTCCTCTTCCTCTTTCCGTATCTCGGGGAAAGCGGCCAGTTCCTCGCGGACATCCTCCACGCCGAGAGGCTTCATCAGGTAACCGTGAGCCTTTATCTTAAACGCCTCCAGGGCGTATTCCTCGTATGCCGTGACGAAAATGATGCGGGTTCCCGGGGACCGCTCTTTCAGTCTGACCGCAAATTCCAGTCCCGATATTCCCGGCATGACTATGTCGGCAAAAACAACGTCCGGAAGACTCCCTTCGGATATGGCAAGGAGGGCGTCTTCGCAATGGGTGAATTTGGATATTTCGGCTTTTCCGTCTACTGCTTTGGACAGGATATTGCTCATATCCTCCAGACTGTTTTTCTCATCATCGATCGCAAAAATAAGCATTTCCTGACTCCATATCATGATCCCGGGCCTGACTTCAGATATTTTCAAAACAACAAACCTGTATTATACAGGAATTCGCATTACCCATTCATTACATAGGTTTGGGGGGATGCCCGGCCACGTGGACGCCCCGGAGTCCGTCCCCGTTAGAAATCATCTGCCCCTTTCCCTGTTCTGCCTTCAGGCTTGTCTGGGTATTATCACCCGGGCCTTTGTCCCCGACCCCGGTTCGCTCTCCATCTCCAGCCTTCCGCCGCACATCATTGACAGGCGGTTTTTTATGCTTATAAGACCTA
>JAEELB010000090.1 GCA_016288705.1 Lachnospiraceae bacterium
CTGACATCCGGGGTCTTATTATCATTTCTGTGCTTCCTGTGTTCCTTCTCTTCCCGCTTTCTCTGCTTTTCTTCCTCTTCCTTCCGCCTCTCCTCAACGGTCTTCAGCTTGATCAGATCGTCGTAGGTATTGTAGGTCATCCTGTCGAACCGGTGCCTGTACTCCACGATGCCGCCCGTGATAAGGAGGAAAAGGGCCACCAAAAGATCCGGGAGCCACATCCTGTAAACAAATATATACAGCACCACAAACGCCAGCACAGCCCCAAGCAGCGTGGCGATGATGTACTGATGCCTCAGGAGCCAGTTCCTAATATGCACCGCCCTTATGAATTTACCGAAAGCCACGGAAATAAAGAATATGACCATGCTGCCCATAAAGGTGATCAGCACAAAGATGAACATCTGAACGGATCTGATTGAGGTAAGCCTGCAGGCGGGCTCTATGCTGAGCCAGCCCACAAACAGGGAGACCAGCACGGGCACCACCGCGGATATGGTCTTGTATCCGGAATAGCACAGCACAACGATGGCGATCAGCGCGATGATGACCAGGATGAATCTGACCAGATCCTGGGAAAAAATATTGGAGATATCCACCTCCGGGACCCTGATGACTACTGCGTCCTTATTTACAAAAAGCTCTTTCATGACGAAAACCCTTCATTCCCATAGGCTCTGCGGCCAGCCCGCCCGAAACGGATCACCCCTCCGGACAATATCGCGTTTCACGGGGGCCAAACAACAACGAGCATACATTTTACCACGTTTTCCGAAATATGGCAAATCGACCTATCATTTTACTGTGTTTTAAGTCTCACCTTTTCGGCGGCGTCCATGGCAGCCTTTTCGTCGACCTCCGCCACCAGTCCGTTGTCATGTATCACCGAAAGAGCCCGATCCCTGTCCTGCTCCTTAACCTCGATGAAATAAATATCCCGGTCTATCCTTCCTCCTGCGCCGAAGCTCCTCGGGTCCAGCTTGGCGCCGCAGCCCCCCGCAGCTACGGGGTCGGCAAAGTAGTGTCCCGCGCGGACCCCTTTGAAGCCTTCATTTTTGAGCAGATCCTTTATCTGTTTCCAGGTTGCGCTGTCCTTCTTCTTGAAAATAGTGACCTTTTTTTCAAACATATATGTCCTCCTTTTCTCAAAGAACGGATCTCTCCGTCATCACCCGCCCGGATCTTCAAGCCGGCGGGGCGTGTATACCCTTCCCTCCCGGGCCTCAAGCTCCCTGAGAGATGATTCCAGAAGTTCCGCAACTCCGAGCCCTATCTGGGACAGGGCCCTTATCCTCAAATGGTTTTTGCCGTATATCCTGTGCAGATTCTCAAGATTGGCGCCGGATCCGTAATAAAGGGCGTTAAGTATGGCGCCCGAACCCCTTACCTCATCCGCCGCATCCGAAGCCGCCCTTACCGCCGGTTCCCCCTCGTAACTCACATCCCTTCCCCTTCCCGAAGGCGAAGGAATGCCGACGGAATCGTTCGGAGACGCATCCGTAAGGACCATGATGATATGCTTCCTCATCATGCCCCGGCTCTTTTTGTCGTATCTGTCCATGAGAAGACTGGAGGCTCTGAGAGCCAGGGAATCCCTGTTCCACCCGGATGCGAAATACCTGAGTATCCCGTCATCGTCCCGCGCGCCGAAATCCTTTAAGATCTGGAGCACCGTGATCCCCCTGAGACTCCTGAAAGCCGCCACTAAAGTGGGCACACTGCAGCTTTCCAAAGCCCCCGATATGAGAACGCTCTGAGCCGCTATCAGTTCCTGCGTATTCATGCGGCTCGTGGAGGCATCCAGGAGGAGCAGTACCGAGATATCCCTTTCCTTTTCCTCTCCTTCTCTCAGGAACACCCTTCCATCCTTAAAAACAGGCAGCCTGTAAGCCTTGCCGGCCTCCAGCCTTCCTCCCCTGCTCTCTTCCGGAAGGGAAAATGAATGATCCGACAGCGCTGCCTCAAGCCTTGAAGCAAGCCTGTGCCTTGCGGAGGTAATGAACCTTGCGTTATCCCTGACATAAGCCCGGTTCCTTTCCCCCTGGAGCGCTGCGTCCTTCAGTTCCCTGTTTCCGGAACGGACGGTTTCCCCTGCAAAATAGATATCAGCCCCGGAATCCGCGCCCGTTATGAGCTTTTGCCTGATACCCTCAAGTTCGCTTCCTTTTATCACGGCTTCCCCGAAATGCTCTCTTATGAACTCAAGATCCTCCGCCCTGTTCTTCGAAGCGGTATCAAGGGCAAAGCCGTGCTCATTTCTCCTGAGCCTGCCGGATGGATCCCCGGATCCTCCGACCCTCACCACCAGCCTGTCGACCGGTACGCGGGGACGCCTGAACATCCTCCTTCCGCGAATGGGCAGCGCATTATCCACATCGGCTCTGAAGAATTCTTTCAGGAAGTCTCTCATACGCTCCAAAAGGGCATCCGTATCGTCGGTCCCCGGAAATAAAAGCCTGTCCCTGATCCTCGTTTCCTTAGGAGTGAGGACGGGAGCCCTTCTGCCCGTCACGAAAGCCCATCTGGCCTCCTGCTGGTTCAGGGTGAGCATGCTCTGCAGCATCATCTGCTGCCTTGAAAAAGTGGCGTGCTCCCTGAAGAAGTCCTCCCCGTGCTCCCTCCGGAGGGCGGAAAGGGAAAATCTCTCCCCTTCTTCCCTCTGATAGACCGCGGACTCTATCCCAAGCCACAGAAGGTCGTCAAACTCATCCCTTCTCACGAATGATGAGACCCGGCCGAAAAAATCCCTGAGCCTCTCACTGTCGTAATATTTACATGAAAGCCCCACCACGGTGTTCATGTAGAAGTCCGGACTCCCGTCCCTTGCAAAGGCCATAAAATCAGGCACAAGACTGTAGTCCCCCGCGGCGTTCCATATGATGTTCAGAGCCCTTCTCTGCTCTCCGGAATAATTTCTTACGAGCATTATCCGAAAATACTTTCCTTTTTCAGATCCGCGGGTATCCGCGCCCTGATCACGTCGCGCACCAGCCCTCTCTCATATCTGTCGAAGGTCTTATTTGTGATGCACATGTCAAGAGCCGCGCCCGAAGGAGTGCCCATGGACATCATGTCCAGAGCGTCCAGAAGCCCTCTCAGATCGGGAGCCCTGTCGCTGATCTCACCGTTTTCCGCCTTATTGTTCAGTTCATAGAAGAGTTTTGAAAACTGCGAAGCCATCTGAGGCTTAAGTCCCGGGAACCTGGTTTTCAAAAGCCTCTCCATATCGCCTTCCGCTATGACCGGCATCTCGAGCACCACAAAGCGCGAGCACAGAGCCTCGTTCATTTCCCTGGTGCCGGCGTAGCCGTAATTCATGGTGCCTATGAACCTTGACGCGGGATCGATGTCCACCTTCCGGTAGCCCGGGATATCCAGTATCCGCCTGTGATCCAGGCCCGAATGCATGACGGAAAGCGCCTCATTCTTTGCCATGTTCACCTCATCCAGAACGGCAAAGCCGCCTTTCTCGGAGGCCTCGGTCAGAGGTCCGGGACGGAAGGTGACCTTTTCCCCGTCAAAGGTGTCAGTTCCCAGGATATAAGCGGCGTCCGCCCCTACATGGAAGGATATATTCCACGCAGGGCGCTCAAAGAGAGCTGCCAGATTCTCGGCAAATATGTTCTTCCCCGTGGCTCTTGGGCCGGTGAGCAGGAGGTTTTTCACGGTCAGGATGGCGGAAAGGGCTTTCTCCCAGACTTCTTTCCCGTAATATGGGCAGTCGGGCCTTGGTATCCTCTCCTTAAGTTCCTCTTTCACGGGATACTTTTCCGTGTATTCCCTCACCCCGTCCAGGAGAGCGCTGTCAACGCTTTCATTTTCAAGAAACTGTATTATCCTGTTATCTTCACTCATTTCATCTCTCCCTTTGCTGATCCTGTCAGGCGACCTCGTCCCTGTAGTCGCAGACCAGGAACATGGGTTTCACGGTCACCACCTCGTCGTATTCCTTCTGGGATACGGTGACCGTATTGTTAAGGGCCTTCAGATCCTCTTTGACGACGGACAGGGCTTCTTCGCGGGATCCGGCCCTGCCTTCCCTGATCACTCTGATCATCCTGTCCAGAACCACGGGATGCGCGTACTGGGCGGGCAAAGGGAAGTCACCGTAACCCGAGATCATGTCCTTTGACGCCGAAACGGCCTCGCGCCATCTGTTCTCCACGGCTCTCCTGTTGTTGTTTCCGGTGGGCAGGACTCTTGTGGACATTGCGAAGAACATCCCCGCTATCCCAAAGAGCACGAAATAAATAGCCATCCCCATATGGGTAGCCACTGCGTATATCCCGAACACCGCGGCCGCGGCGGACATAAGAAAGATGGCAAGAGCGGCGAATTTGTAAGTGGGATTGATATTCTCTATTATCCTTCTGGTCCTTGCGGAATTGGAGAGCTCATCCGTGATCTCGCTCTTGTCCGCAAGAAAAGCCTTTGCTCTTTCAAGGTCCGCTCTGGTCTCAAGGGCAGATTCCGAAAGCTCCTCGTCCTTTTTATAGCGGAGCATTTCCTTTTCCTCCGCCTCCTTAAGTTTCTTTTCGGCTTCCTTTGAGTGGACGGGGATCTCGGGACGCCTCCTGTGGAGTTCCTGGAGAAATCTGTCCACCTGGTCCTCATACTTGAAATTGCACTGTTTCTCAAGTCCGTTCGAGAACTCGACCACGAGATAGGGAATGGAACCGAAAACTCCCTTTCCGGTGAATCCGCCCTTGCTCATGGCGATCCTCTTGTAGACTCTCCTCACATCGGTGAATGTGATGTAATACCGCCTGTCTATGTAGAAGCTGTTCAGATACAGCGCCTCCTGCCCGATCCCGCAGGGTCCTATCTTCATACAGCCTTTTTTATCTTCTTTAAGGATCTCCGGGGACAGGGTCCTGTTCCCCAGAGGTTTCGGTGAAAACAACATGTTCTGCTCCTCTGATCCGGCCGGAGACACTGCCCTCAGCCGTAAATTATGCCACTCACTGCAACAGGGCGGGGGTCAATATCCCCGCCCTGCGCAATTATAATAAAACCTTCTCTGCATTGTAAAGATTTTCCGACTTTCGTCCGGTCAAAAAGGGACGGCGTCAGGCTGCGGACTTCTGTCCTCCGTTCCTGTACTTTCCGGATTTCACCATGAAAAGCGCAAGGAATGCGACAGCTGCGATGATCCCTACAGGATAGGAAACAGCCGTATTATTCTTGAGCGCGGGGATAAGTCCCAGGCACTCGGGAGCCATCACAAAGTAGGTGATGGACACGGCGCTCATGAAGGTTGCAGGAACCGCGCAGATCCAGAAGTTCTTCTTTTCCATCGCAAGGTACATCGCGCCTGCCCAAAGGACTATCATGGCAAGGGTCTGGTTGGTCCAGCTGAAGTACCTCCAGATGATTGAGTAATCTATGAATCCAAGGGTATTGCCGTAACCGAGGATGGCTCCCACACCAAGAACCGGGATGCAGAGCTTCAGACGGTTAACATACTTCTCCTGATCGATATTGAACCAGTCGGCCAAAGTAAGTCTCGCTGAACGGAAGGCCGTATCTCCGGAAGTGATGGGGCATGCGATAACGCCCAGCATGGCGAGAGCGATGCCGATGCCGCCCATGGTCTGTGAGCAGATCTCGTAAACGCTGGTAGCGTTTCCGCCGCCAACATCCACAAGGCCCTGTCCGCCGTAAACCGCGCAGCCGGCTGCCGCCCATACAAGGGCGATGATGCCTTCAGCTACCATGGCTCCGTAGAACACGAAATGTCCCTGTCTCTCACTCTTAAGGCATCTTGCCATCAGAGGAGACTGGGTTGAATGGAATCCGGAAATAGCGCCGCAGGCCACGGTGATGAACATGAAGGACCAGATCGGGGTCCCGTTGGGATGCTCGTTCCTGAAGTGGCTCCAGATCTCAGGCATCTGATAGCCTTTGATGAACATGCCGAGGCAGACGCCAACAGCCATGATTATGAGGCAGATGCCGAATACGGGATAGATACGCCCGATGATCTTGTCGATGGAGATAAAGGTTGCGATGAAATAATAGATCAGGATGATGGTGAGCCAGAATACCGGATTCACCAGGATGCTGCCGTCCTGAACTCCGTTCTTGGAGAAGAGAACCTTCAGGAGGCCGGCAGGACCGACGGCGAACACTGTTCCAACCATCACCAGCAGTATCACCGCGAAAACTCTCATGATGGCTTTCATCACGTTCCCGAGGTAGATACCGGTGATCTCGGAAATGGATGCGCCGTTATTCCTCTCGGAAAGCATTCCGGAGAAATAATCGTGTACTGCGCCGGCGAAGATAGTTCCGAATGTGATCCACAGGAAAACAATGGGTCCCCACTCTGCGCCTGTCAGGGCTCCGAAAATGGGGCCGAGGCCTGCAATGTTGAGCAGCTGTACCAGAAACAGCTTCCACTGGGGCATTACCACATAGTCTACCCCGTCGTTGATGGCGACAGCAGGAGTCTCTCTGTCATCGGGACCGAAAGTGCTGTCTACCAGCTTCCCATAGAAGAAATAACCGGCTATGAGAATAGCAAGACATAGAATGAAACTGATCATAATACCACCTCCAAATATTTATAGTTTTTTGTGGAACAAACATCATTAATAGTTTATACCTCTCAAATTGTAATATCTATATAAAATATGCTTAAAAAATGACGTTAAAATTTGTCAAGTTGCACAAATTTGTCTTGATAACGGGGTCTACAGGCTCCTCTCATCAAACACCCTGCGCCCCTGTCTCCTGATCTCCGAGAGGATAAGAGGGTGTCCCGAAAGGCCGGGATCCGATGACAGAAGGCAGGTGCTCTCTCTGTCGGCAAGGGAAAGCAGCTCCGGTCTTGAGATCATGGCTTCATATATCTCCCCGGGTTCGCCGCTCTGCCTGCTGCCGAAAATATCTCCGGGGCCTCTCAGTTCCAGATCCCTTTGGGCGATCTCAAAGCCGTCGTTTGTATCCCTGACCACCGCCAGCCTCTCCTTTGCCTTCTCCGTGGAGGAAGTGTTCACAAGGATGCAGTAGGACTGTTCATCTCCCCTTCCGATCCTGCCACGAAGCTGATGGAGCTGGGACAATCCGAACCGCTCGGCGTTCTCGATCATCATCACCGTGGCGTTAGGCACGTTCACCCCCACCTCTATCACCGTGGTGGAGATCAGCACGTCCAGCTGTCCACGGGCAAAATTCTCCATGACTTCCTTCTTTTCCCGGGGGTCCATCCTGCCATGGAGAAGTCCGGTGCGTATATCGTCCGGCAGCCGCTCCGACAGTTCCCGGAAACATCCCTCGGCGCTCTTAAGCCCGCTGTCCTCATCCTCGGATATCTGCGGGCATATGATGTAAGCCTGCCTGCCCTCCCTTACCTTCTTGCATATCATCTTGTAGGCGGTATCCCTGTCGCCGGCGCCTATGACGGCGTTCCTGATCTTCTTTCTTCCGGCGGGAAGCTGCCTGATGGCCGAAACGGACAGATCTCCGTAGAGTATCATCGCCAGGGTTCTGGGAATGGGCGTGGCTGACATGACCAGGACGTGGGCGGATTCGCCTTTTTCCGCAAGGGAGACCCTCTGCCTCACTCCGAACCGGTGCTGCTCATCGGTGATGGCAAGACCCAGATCCCTGAATTCCACCTTTTCCTGAAACAGGGCATGGGTCCCGATGGCCAGGTTCCCTTCTCCCGATCTGAGGGACTCCCCGGCTTCCCTCTTTGCCGCAGCAGAAAGAGAGCCGGTCAGGAGCACGGGTTTTATTGGGAGACCGTAACGTTCGGTCATTTCCGATACGGTCCTCATGTGCTGTTCTGCCAGGACCTCTGTAGGCGCCATAAATACGGCCTGTCTGCCGTTTGCTGCGCATAACAGAGCCGAAAGGAGGGCAATGACCGTCTTTCCGGATCCCACATCCCCCTGTACAAGCCTGTTCATGGCGTATTCGGAGGTCATATCCCCTTCGATCTCGCGCCAGGTCTTCAGTTGGTCTCCGGTAAGTTCAAAGGGAAGTCTCTCAAGCAGCCTTTCCGTTTCGGCAACCCTTATCATGGGCGCGCCCGATATCCTTTTCTTTCCCCCGCTCCCTTCCATCCTCACCTTCAGGATGAAGAGGAACATATCGTCGAAGAGCAGTCTGTTCCTGCTTTCCCGGAGCTCAGCCTCGCTTTCCGGGAAATGGACCGCGTAAAGAGCCCTCTCTCTTTCCATAAGACCGGCTCTCTCCCTTATCTCTGAGGGAAGGTAGTCCCCCTTCACGTCATTTTCGGAGTAAAGCCTGAGAGCCGTCTTCACGGCCTTTCTGAAGGTTCCTGAGGTCAGGCCCTTCGTGACCCTGTAAACCGGGAGCATCTGTCCGGTCAGAGCGCCGTATTCCTCAACCTTGTAAGCGACAGGCTGGTCAATGGACTTAAGCCCCGCTTCCCCTGTCACCCTTCCGCGGAATACCCTTACCGTCCCTTTTTTAAAAGCATTTTTCAGAAAGGGCGCATTGAAGAACACCACACTCATGGACCCGCTCTCATCGGATATGGTGAAGGTCACCCATGTAAGCCTGCCCTTCCTGCGGACCAGAGGATCGGAAGTGACCGTTCCCCGCACGGCGCACAACTCCCCCGCTGCCGCGCCGGAAATTGGGACCGTGGGCGAAAACCTCTCATAATCTCTGGGAAAATAATGAACGAGATCCTCTGTATCTCTTATGCCGAGTTTTAAAAAAAGGGAGGCGGTCTTTTCCCCGACTCCCTGTATCTTTTTGATATCCACTTTTTCTTATTCCGCGGAGATCACGTAATAATAGACCGGCTGTCCGCCGTACTGAAGTTCCACATCGCAGGTGGGATACTTCTTTTCGATCCGCTGTGCCAGTGACTTCGCATCCTCTTCTTTCACATCCTCGCCGTAATAGATGCTTATCAGTTCTATCCCCTTGTCCATCATCCTGACCGTCATGTCGAAGGCGGTATCCTCAAGGGATGAGCCCACGGAAAGGAGGCCGTGATCCCCGATCCCCATATAATCGCCCTGCTTTATCTCCCGGTCGTCGATGACCGTATCCCTGACCGCATAAGTGACCTGTCCGGTGCGCACCGATGCGATGACTTCGATCATGGCCTGGGTATTGTCCTCAGCGGATGAATCGGGCATGTAATTGAGCATGGCCGTGATTCCCTGGGCCACGGTGCGGGTGGGGATAACCACCGCGTTCCTGTCCTTTATCATGGAAGCCGCCTGGTTCGCCGCAAGGATGATATTTTTATTGTTGGGGAAGATGTAGACCGTATCGGCGTTGATATTCTGGGCTGCAGACAGGATATCGTCCGTACTGGGGTTCATGGTCTGCCCGCCGTCTATCACGGCGTCGCAGCCTATGCTCTTAAACAGTTCCTTAAGGCCGCTCCCGATGGAAACCGATATGAAGCCGGCGTCCTTATGTTCGCCGAACTCACTCTGTTCAAAGCCCTGGGAGAATGACCCTTCGCTTCCCTCATCCTCGCCCTTCTCCATAAAGCTCTTCTTTACCTCCTCCATATCCATGTTGGATATGGCTACATTTGTGAGAGGTCCGTATTTAAGGCCTCTCTGGAGCACAAGGCCCGGATCGTTCGTGTACAGATGGACCTTTACCACATCGTCATCCGCCACGAGAGCGATGCTCTCGCCCATGGAGCTGAGATACTTCCTCAGATCCTTTTCCGCATTGATGGTGAAGGGATCCTTCTGATGGATGATGAACTCCGTACAGTACAGGAAACTGTGAGGAAGTCTCGATTCCTTTTTCTGTTCTGCCGGCCTTTCCTCGCCGGAGGCATGTTCTTCGGTCTTCTCCGAGAAATCCAGATCGATCTCTTCCCCGTCGTACCCCGCAAGGGCGCCTTCAAGGAATCTCAAGAGTCCGCAGCCGCCGGAATCCACAACTCCCGCCTGTTTCAGGACCGGAAGCATGTCCGGAGTCTTTTCAAGGGTGTCCGAGGCTGCTTTCACAAGTTCTTCCATGAACCCTCTCAGATCATCCCCGGACGATGACGCTATCTCTGACGCCTTCTCAGACACGCCCCTGGAAACCGTGAGAATGGTTCCCTCTTTTGGCTTCATGACCGCCTTGTAAGCGGTCTCTACGGCCTTGTCGAAGGCCTCGGACAGATCCCGGGTGTTCAGTTCTTCCTTGTCCCTGACGGACTTCGTAAATCCCCTGAAAAGCTGGGAGAGGATGACCCCGGAATTACCCCTGGCACCCCTTAAGGAACCTCCTGAGATGGATTTGCAGAGAGATTTCATATCCACATCATTAGCCATGTACAGAGCGGCCACTTCGCGGGCCGCGGACATGACGGTCAGCATCATGTTCGTGCCGGTGTCTCCGTCCGGTACCGGAAAAACGTTCAGTTCGTTTATGTGATCCCTGTCTGCTTCCAGATGTCTCGCTCCGGTCAGAAACATCTTCGCTATCATACGGGGATCCAGTGTCTGTTCAGCCAAATTTTCTTCCTCCTCAATCAATGACTCGCACGCCTTCAACGTACACATTCACCGTTTCTGCCGTAAGCCCGGTAAACTGCTCAAGTCTGTATTTTACGGATTCCTGCAGGTTCGAGGCAACTGTCATAATGCTCACCCCGTAGGAAACTATTATGTGCAGGTCCACTGAAATGCGGCTGTCCTTTATGGTCACCTTGATGCCGCGGGTACTGTCTCTCCCTCCAAGCAGCTTTACGATACCGTCCTTCATGCCCACAGCGGCCATCCCCACCACGCCGAAGCACTCATCCGCAACGGCCGCAGCGCTTCTCGCCACCACGTTCTCGTCGATATCGATCCTGCCCAGATGGGTCTCAATTGATGGATTGCTCATCTGTCCTCCTGTCAACACTGAATACACAGGTCTTTTTTGGAAAAAAAGGCCCTTGTCCACTTGCAATGAAAAAAATCTTTTGATATTATACTTTCATTGTGCTGATAAAGCAAATACTGAATCGTCACTTTTTCGATCCAGAACAGCGTTATGGCGCTGTGCCTGTCAGCAGTTTACGCGATGTCATCCTGATCACAGGAAATGTCTGAAGAATGAGGGAGGTAATATAAATGGCAAAATGTGATATATGCGGAAAGGGCGCTCACTTCGGATGCAAGGTCAGCCATTCCCACAGAAGGGCAAACCGTATCTGGAATTCTAATGTCCGCAAGGTATCCTGCAAGGTGAACGGAGCCACGAAGACCATGCACGTGTGCACCAGATGCCTCAGGTCAGGAAAAGTCGAACGCTGATCGGTCCTGTATGAGACCGTGAAAAGACCCGGGATCGTCCCGGGTCTTTTATTATCCGTATCATGTACCGGAAGGCCGCCCGTGGGGCGCCGGTCGTCAGACCACCTGATACCTCTCCATCATGCTTTCCTTGAGTCTCTCGTATTCCTTGGTGATACGCCTGAACACTTCTCTGTCCCCGGATCTGTTGTCGGGATGATAGATCTTGGAAAGATCCCTGTAACGCTTCTTGAGGGAGATGGGATCTCCTGCCCCCCTGAAGAAAACGCTCACGTCCTCATCGGCTATATCCATGCCGGACAGGATGGCCTCTCTGGCTTCAAGCCTCGCCCACTGTTCCTTCAGTTCCTTTCTGTCGGAATCCAGTTCGGAAAAGCCTCTCTTCAGGATATCGAGCTTCTGCTCGATCATGGTCTTATCCCTGGCGATCTTTTCCCATTCGGCCTTGATCCTCACGTTTTCCATGAAGAGCCAGACCTTGTCGACGGATTCTCCTCCATCGTCTTTTCTGCCCCTGCCCTTTTCCCGGGTTTCCTTTACGTCCGCGCCCGCTCCGGGGTCCTTTTCCTCCGCCTCATCTCCGAATGCACCGCCGTCCGGATCTTCCTCACCGGTCCCGCCGCCTTTGACTCCGCCGCCGAAGCCCTTCATCCCGGGCTCCCCGGCGAAAGCGCCGCTTCCTCCAACGAAGTCCTCCACCGGAGGATCTCCGAAGGCCGTTCCGTACGGATCTGTCTGTCCCTGTCTGTCCATATCTTCCGGATTGTCGTTCAGATCCCGATCATTCACCACTCTGTGCATTCTCCTCAGGGAAAACCATGTTAAGAGCTTCGTCGTCCTCGATATCGTCGGCCGCGCCCCTGTTCATGAACCTGTCTATCACATCGGGCGCCATATCCAGGAGCTTTGTGATGGTGTTCTGGTCCTTCACGCTGACAAGCCTTGTTATGCCATTTCTGATGACCAATACCGCGGAAGGAGACATCTTCCCGTGCATCCCGCCTGCGCTGCCCTCTCCGCTCTTAGCCCCGGCAGCAGCGCCGCCCCCGGCTCCGAAGGAGACCTCCACCAGGGGGACTATGATGGTATCACCCACGGTCACAGGCTCTCCCACAACTGTTTTTGAGGAGATAAGTCCGCTCACACCGTCTATGAGGGAATCCATGACCGAATTCAAACCCTTGTCCTTGTCTGACATCTGTTTACTCCCTTCTGTACTCATTCATCTGATGTTTCCTGCCCGGGCCGGGCCTTTTCTTCGTCCTTTACCCATGGCCTGAGCCTCTTCCAGGTGATATTTATATCCTTGTCCTTGTATAGCCTGAATCCGTTTATCAGAAGCACAAACAGTATTATGTGGCCCTTCGCCGTAAGGTCGAAGGCGCAGATACTGTTCTCGTAATCCCACTCAGCCTTCAGATGCCCTGCGGTGATGGGATAGAGCATGGACACATACTCTACCACCATGCCTGTGGAATCGGGGTTGCCGCCTCCGTAAGTCAGATCCATGTTCCATCTGCGCGGGAGGAGTTCCCTGAGTATCCTCATGCTCCTTCTTACGGCCTTGTCCCAGGCTCTGTGCGTCCTTTCAGCCTGTATCAGCATCAGATAATACTCCATGTATTCAGGCACCTTTATGATATTATCACAGGCTGTTTTCAAAGTACAGAAGACCCTCTCAAGAATATCGGGAAGATCCCTGAGATACCGCAAAAAACTTTTTTTCTCCCCCGAAATATCATCATAGGAATAGTCATCGTCGGAGAATGGATCTTCGGTATCGCCGGTGGCTTCGCCATCCTCTTTTTCTTCCCCCCAGAAGATGTGCCCGACGTCCTCCGCATCATCGGAAGCCTCGCCGTCGGTCTCTTCCCCGTCGTCCTTATCCACATCCGATCCGCCGGCATCGGGATCGGCTTCTTCAGTATCCTTCTCATCTCCCGGCTTTTTATATACCGTGAAGAAAAGGACCTTTGCGACAATGGTCAGTTCACCGTCCCAGTGCCCGTTCGCCCTGATAAATCCAAACAGCCACGAGAGCCTGAATGTGGCGTCCACGGGAGGATCCCCCTCCTCTCCGGTCCTCACGGCGCGGAGCCTGTGGGTCACAGGGAAGAAAAGCAGCAAAAGCACAAGAACAAGGGCCACCGCAAGGATGACCAGAAGGACGATCCCGATGATCTTAAGGACTGAGAGAACGGCAGGACTCATCTGACCCCACCGCACAGTTCCGGGATATGCTCTTTAACGCTGGCGCTCCCTGTAGCAGCCAGGCAATCGGCGGTCATTCTCCTGATCAGTTTAAGCCCGAAATGATAACCGGAAGCCAGACCTATCACGGTGTAATCCATGTCCGCATTCCGGTTCATCCTGAGAAACACGGTATTGATGAGGGTTACAAAACCGGTCTTCTCTTCAAGACACACTATGTAAATGTGCGCAGAGTATTTCCCTGCTGACAGAAGCCCTATCTCCGCTTTCGGATCCTCTATGCCGTAAGTGTATATCTTTTCGGAAAATCTGAGCATGCCCCGCCTCAATAGATCGACTGGATCTCCAGATCCGTCCTGACCATGAGGTCCACGATCTCGTCATGGGTATTTTTTATCAGAGGGCGGGAGAGCTTTTTCTCGTTTAACAGGATGATAGTGCCGTTCATGCCGTTTGAAAGCACCACCTCAAACCCCAGCTGGGTGGAGGCTACATGCTTCATGATGGGGGTCAGCACGGTCATGTCATACCTTCCGGTTCCGTCCTTCTCAAAATTCGCTATGACCTGAAACGGGTTCAGGGGCATTCTGTACACCCGGACCCTGGTCATGGCCTCATATGCATCCACTATGGAAATGTATCTCGCGAATCTGTCGATCTCATCGCCCTTGAGATGTGACGGATAGCCGCTGCCGTCCATGCGCTCATGGTGCTCCAGGGCCACTCTCGCCACCACAGGGTCTATCCCGTGCATCCCGTCCAAAAGCACCTGCCCAAGCTTTGCATGACTCTTCACCACATCAAATTCCTCTTCGGTGAGTTTGCCGGGCTTGTTGAGGATCTCGGGGGGTATCAAAAGCTTTCCTATGTCGTACAGGAATCCGCACACGATAAAAATGAAGGTGTCGTTCTGGGTGATGTCCAGCCACTTTGAAAAGACACCCGCGATTATGGCGCTGTTCAGGGTGTGAGCGTAGGTCACATCCTCCTCCCCGGGCATCATATTGTAAAGGAAGTCCAGCATCCTCTCCCCCGTGGAAGCGCACCTCACGAGCTGTGAATAGATCTTCATCAAGGCCAGCACGTCCACCGGCTTCTTTTCATACACGGCAGCGTCTATTATGCGGCGGTATGCGGGCATATTTTCCTCGTAGGCCTTGCGGAACTTCTGAAAATCGGGGCTCAGCATGACCTTCTCAAAATGAGTGGACGCCAGGTCTATGTCTTCTTTTATGGAAACAGCGATGATGTTATGTCTTTCGAGGACCCTGATATCATTCTCCGACAGCACGTCTCCCTCGGAGCACAGCATCTTCCCGCTGTAATCCGTCACATCCTCCGAAAGCACCATTCCTGGCTTCAATTCCATCCGGGCTAGAGTCTTCATTGCCGTTCTGCCTTTCTTTTTTTAAAACCGTCATGGAGCGGTCCGCCCCGCCACTCTGATAAAGTATAGAATAAACTGTTTTCCTCAGTCAACATATGAATAAGCGCCGAAATACTGGTCAAATATCCTCTTGGTCAAGGGCACTGCGTAATCGCCTCCGCTGCCCGCCCCCTCGATAATGACTGTGACGGCTATCTCCGGGTCCTCTGCGGGAGCGTACCCCGTGAACCATGCATGGCTCTGTCCCTTTATGGTCCCGAACTCAGCGGATCCGGTCTTTCCCGCCGCCGTATAGGAGAGGCCGTTAAGCTTCCTGCCGGTGCCGCTCTTTACAACCTCTTCCATCATCCCCCTCAGGATCAGGCTGTCGGCTTCATTCATGAGAGAGCCGTACGTCTCGGGCTTGAACTCTGCAACGGTGGTCCCGTTCTCATCCTCGACCCGGTCCACGAGCCGGCTCTTCATCAGCACTCCGCCGTTTGCCACGGCGCAGGTCATAAGATTCAGATGAAGGGGTGTGACGGAAGTCAGGCCCTGACCTATGCAGATCTCCATCATATCCCCGTCCGGAAGGGAGGGACTGATCCCCACGCTACTCTTCGTGCAGGGGAGATCCGATGGCAGCGGTTTGTCGAAAAGACATTCCTGGAGAGTGTTCAGGAACAGCGTCCTGTCCAGGGACATGCCGATATTTGCGTAGGAAGAATTGCAGGACTTTGAAAACGAAGTCTTGAAATCCACGTTCCCGTGCACCGTTCCGTGGTAACAGGTGATGAAATCGTCCCCCGTCCTGTACTTTCCGTTACATGTGTACCTGTATTTGGAAAAATCTTCCGGATTCTCCCTGATGTATTCAAGCGAGGAAAATATCTTGAAGGTTGAGCCCGGGGGATACTGTCCGTCCTTCACCCTGTTGAGCAGCACCGTTGAAGACGCGTCATACTGTATCTTCTCCCAGATCTCGTCGATCTCATTCGGGTCGAAATCAGGCTTCGAGACCATGGCCAGGACCCGTCCCGTCTTTATTTCCGACACCACCACGGCGCCGTCGTAAACCCCCAGGGTCGAGGATGATATCTGCTGCAGGGCCGGATCCAGAGTGGAATACACGCTGTCTCCCGGGTATTTCTCCCCCTTCGTGTCATACTTCACCTTTTCGCTAAGAGGGAGAGACGAATTGATCAGATAATAATTGTAAGCCGATTCTATCCCTGATTTCCCTTTGGACGCGTAACCCACGGCGTGGGCGTAAAGAGAGCCGAAGGGATAGGATCTGTGATCCTTACCGTCCTCCCCCTTTTCGTTCAGGGCGAGGACCGTGCCGTCCGAAGCGTAGATGGAGCCGCGGCTTATCTGCTTTGCCAGCACCGCCTGATGGGTATTGTAGCTGTTGGACATGAGCTTTCTCTGGTTTTTCAGGGCGAAGCGGACGAAGTAAACGCACATGCACAAAAAAGCCACTCCGAAGATGACAGAAATGACCGCCGCGCTCGCCCGCATATTCGGCATCCTGAAGATGCTGCCTCTTTTTCTGTAAGTAGTCTGCTGCATGATACCCGTACCGATACGCTAGTATTCCTCCCCCGTCCAGGCGTAGGCTCTGGCCGATACCCCCTCCGCCACGTAGAACAGGACCAGCGTCGTCAGAACGGAGGTCCCTCCGTAGCTCAGGAGCGGGAAAGTGAGCCCAGTCATCGGGATGAATTTCGTTCCGCCCCCCACAGTCAGGAACACCTGGAAAATATAAGTCACCCCCAGGCCGAAACAGATTATCCTGTCGAATCTGTCCGCAGCCACACCGGAGATCACCATGTAATCGAGAAACGTGGCAAATGCGAGAGCGATGAGCCCCACCGCAAAGATGATCCCCATCTCCTCGGCAATGGCGGAGAAAATGAAATCCTGCTCCACGTAAGGGATTGATGAAGGGTTCCCGTTCATAAGCCCGGTCCCGAACAGTCCTCCCCCGCTTATCGCAAATAAGGACTGGGTTATCTGATATCCCGCATCGTCGATCATGCTCCAGGGGTCCCGCCAGGCCTCTATCCTCATCCTCACATGGCTGAAATATCTGTAAGCCCCGGCGCTGGCCAGCACCGCCACCCCGGCTCCCGCCACGAGATACGGCCACCTGCCGGTGGCATAGAACACGACGGCCAGAAACACCACAAAGAATATGAGCGCGCTGCCCAGATCCCTTGACAGCACCAGCAGCACTATGAGCGAACCCGCCACCATGGAGGTCTCGGCCACCTCCCTGAAGCCCGAATAAATATAGAAAGCCGATGAGAGGTAGAACACAAACAGGATCTTCACCAGCTCCGAGGGCTGGAAGGTGATCCCGTAGACCGTAAAGGTGATCCTGGCGCCGTGAACGACGCTTCCCAGGAAGAACACTATGGCCAGGGCGGATACTCCGATCACGGCGTACAGCCATTTCAGATCGGGAAGCCTCTTCAGGCTGTCGATCAGGTACGGGATGAGGAGGCAGCAGGCTGCGGATACCACCACGATAAAGAACTGTTTCACAGCCCTGTTGAGATCCAGTCTCATGAGGATCACAGCGCCCACAGACAGCATCATGCACATGTTGTTGATCAGAAGCCTGTCTCCGTCGGGGTAGATCATATTTGTCAGAACCACCAGGGCGAAGATCAGGATCTCCTGAAAGGCATACAGAAGGAGATACACGGGTTTCCCGGTCTTCAGGCAGATCACCGCCGCACCGGAAAAATGGGTGAGGAACATGAGGACCAGCTGAACGTCACAGATGGTCTTTATCCTCCTCCACCCCGCATTTGTCAGAGCAAAAAAACTCAGACCGGTAAATATCCACAGATACAGGGGCATGAAATACTTGGAGATATGCAGCAGGTAGGATTGCAGATAATTCCAGAACTGTCCCATCAGCCGACCGGTTTTTTCCCTTTGCCCTCAAGTCTGACCTGATAATTGATCAGGTCATGCTTCAGGTCATAGATCTCTTTTTCCTTTTCCTTAACCTTGTCCTCAAGCTCGGTTATCTGCTTTTTGGCCTTGAAGTAATCATCGGCCATATTGATCTCAAGAAGGATATTCTGCAGATCAACGCTCTGCTTTCTGAAACCCTCGTCCTTGTTGTATTCATCCAGTTTGCCGTTTATGTAGGAAGCGATCCTCTGCAGGTATTCCTCGCTCTCATATCCGCTGAGCGTCAGAACCCGCCCTCCTATGATGACCTCTGCATCCGTTTTTCCGGCCATGATATGCTTTCCTCCTTTGATCTGAAAATAAAAACTGCGCTTTACTGCGTAAACATCCTCCCGACATGCATATAAGCTTTTTCCGTGGCGACACGCCCTCTGGGAGTCCTGTTGATAAGCCCCATCTGTATCAGGTAAGGCTCATATACATCCTCGAGAGTGCCCGGATCCTCGGACAGGGAGGCCGCCAGTGTTTCAAGTCCCACGGGCCCTCCGTTAAAGTTTTCGATCATGGTGTTCAATATCCGCCTGTCAAGCTTATCAAGTCCCAATTCATCCACCTGAAGCAGGGTCAGAGTCTCTTCCGCAGCCTCTTTTGTGATCTTTCCGCCGAACCTGATCTGCGCGAAATCCCTGGCTCTCTTCAGCATACGGTTTGCGATCCTCGGAGTCCCGCGGCTCCTCCTTGCGATCTCATACGCCCCCTCGTGCTCTATCTCAACCTGCAGTTTGGCGGCTGACGCAGTGACTATGATCTCCAGCTGCTCCGGAGTGTAAAACTCCAGCCTCTGGATCACGCCGAACCTGTCTCTCAAAGGCGCCGACAGAAGTCCGGCCCTGGTGGTAGCCCCCACCAACGTAAATTTCGGCAGGGACAGCCTGACGGACTTGGCTGCGGGCCCCCTTCCGATCATGATATCTATGGCGTAATCCTCCATTGCGGGATACAGCACTTCCTCGATCTGGCGGTTCAGCCTGTGGATCTCATCCACAAAGAGAATATCGCCGCTCTTCAGGTTGTTCAGGACCGAAGCCATCTCCCCGGCCTTCTCTATGGCGGGGCCACTGGTAACCTTCATGTGGACGCCCATCTCATTTGCGATGACCCCGGCCAGAGTGGTCTTTCCGAGGCCGGGAGGGCCGTACAAAAGCACATGGTCCAGGGCGTCTCCCCTCTCACGGGCCGCCTCTATGTATACGGAGAGCTTCTCTTTGATCTCGTCCTGGCCGACGTAATCCCTGAGGGTCTTGGGCCTCAGAGATCTGTCGTCCCTTTCCTCTCCTCTTTGTACTCCTGTCTCAATAACTCTTTCCATTTCGTCTCTTCTGTTCCATGAACCCAAAAGCGTTCCCGGAGCCGCGCCTTAAGCCGCCCGGCGCCTTACAGGTTCTTCAGGGCCTCCCTCAGGATCTCTCCCGTATCCATGCCCTCGTCAGCCTTTACCATCCCGACTGCCCTCACGCTCTCGGACCTGGAGTATCCGAGGGAAATAAGGGCTTCCACGGCCTCCGATGCGGCCGTTCCGCGGACTTCCACGGCCTCGCCTCCTGAAATGTCGTGAGATACCGTCACTCCGGGATCCACCTTGTCCTTCAGCTCGAGTATGACCCTGTCCGCCGTCTTCTTACCTATGCCGGGAGCCCTGGAAATAGCCGCCGAATCCCCGGAAGCAATGGCGAAGACCAGCGAATCCGCGTCGAGAGTGGACATGATGGCGAGAGCGTTCTTCATTCCCACGCCGTTAACGGTGATAAGCTTCCTGAACAGGGCGAGCTCGGACTTTTCAAGGAAGCCGTACAGCTGCATGGCGTCTTCCCTCACGCTGGTATAAGTATACACCGTGGTCTCTGCCCCCTGCTCCAGGGACATGACATCGCCCGCGGACATGTAGACATTGAAACCGATGCCGTTTACATCTATGACTACCAGCGACTCTTCAACGTCGCATATCCTGCCCCTAAGGTGCGCGTACATCAGTGCCCTCTCCTTTTCCTCTTTGCGTTTCCGCCCTTATTTGCCTTACGGCCTTTGCAGCAGGAACGGCGGCGCTTTTTGCCCTTCAGGCGCTTACGGCAGCGTTTCCCGAAAAGCAGTTCCTTTGCTTTTTTCAGGGCCCTCTTCTTTCCGTCCCTGTCCTTCTTCAGGAATTCTTCCCTGATGTAGCGGAAGGTCTCATCCTCCCCCTTTTCCGCCAGCATCTTCAAAAGAAAGTGAAGCCTGTTCCAGGTGTACTCGTGCATTATATCGGGCACTCTGCCGCTTTCCAGATACTCCAGAGGAGAAGCGTCCGTGTAGGCATCCTTCTGGTACACCTTGCAGGCGGCGATCCTGTCCATGACCATTTCCACTATGTATTTATCCGGCATGGGCACGGGTATCAGTCCCACGCCCTTTCTGGAGGAATAATCGATCCAGAACTCGTAATGATGCCTGTTCCTGCCCTTGTGATGCAGCCAGGCGTCGGAGTAACCCCTGTCCTCCCGCTCGGCATTGTTGGGGCTCCTGTCTCCCTGGTAATACTTCACCCCCACCAGGAACTCCGCCGGTGAATACTTGGACAGATCGTGGGTCAGGCCCTGCCAGTACAGCCCGGCCTTAAAACAGCCTTCGCACACCAGAAGCCTGTGTCTCGTTATGGTCAAAAAATGCGCTAAAGCCTTATTCATTTATCCCGCACTCCATAATAAAAACCGATCGACCTTCCGCGGAGACGCGCATCCCGTCGGACGAGACCGCTGCCTCCCCGCTCTTCATGAGCATTTTCCATTCCCCGCCTCCGGGAACGGAAGGGAGAGAAAAGTTGTGCTTCTGCCAGTGCATGTTGAAGCCGGCGTAAATATAGCCCTCCTCTGTCCCGTCTCCGTATTTGAGCGCGTACAGCACGGCAAAATTATGACTTCCCGGATCCGTTCTGGCCTTCCATACGTCGTCTCCGTGGAAAGAAACGTCCGGACAGCCATAAGACAGATAATCCGTCGACCTGAAGGCTCTGTCCATATGAAGGGCTCTGTGTGACTTGCGGAGATTTATCAGATCCCTGATCCACCGGTAGAACTCTTCGGATTTCTTTGTATTATTCCACTTCACGTAGAAGACGTCATTATCCTGGCAATAAGGGTTATTATTTCCGTTCTGGGTGGACAGGAACTCGTCACCTCCGTAGATCACAGGGGTCCCCTGAGAGAACATGAGCATGGCCGTCAGGTTTTTGACCTGTTTGAGCCTGAGAAGCCCGATGTCCTTCTTTCTGGTAGGGCCTTCCGTCCCGCAGTTCCAGCTGTGATCCGTCGGAGCGCCGTCCCGCCCGTCTTCTCCGTTCTCCTCGTTATGCTTTTCGTTGTAGGTCACAACATCCCGGAGTCTCATGCCCTGCTCTCTTGCGGCATACACCATCTTCGCGCAGGAAGCAGGGTAATTCTTCAGCAGCGAGATCATTCCCGCAACCTGATCGGCGTCGCCCTTTAGGAAGCGCCTCATATTTATCATAGGCTGCTCGTCGGAGATGCACACGTTCGGATGGGATCTGACAAGATCATCCGTCTGCCAGGAGCTGAAGATGAGTTTCACATCCGTCAGCACCGGGTCTCTCACTATCTCCCGGCTGTCTACATTGGAGCCGATCATCTCAAACCCGTCCACTCCGTAGGTGACAACCCAGTGATCCAGGATCCTGATCTTCTCCCTGCAGGAAAGGGCGTCGCTGAAGTACATCTGCATGATGAGTTCCATGCCCTCCCCGTGAAGGGCGGACACGAGAGCGCGAAACGACTCCGAGGAATCCCCCTTTGAAAAAGCAGGGTTGGGCATCATATATCTGGCTTCATCCGTGTATCCCCAGATATTGCATCTCACCGTCTCCCCGTTCTTTTGTGGGTTCCTGTAGGATCTGGCGGCGTACTCCATGGATCCCTGCGCCCTGGATTCGTCCGTTTCGGACAGGTCCTCGTTGAAATCGTAAGCGGGCATCAGGATCACGCTGGTCACCCCCAGCTCCTTCATGTGAGGTATCTTCTCGATGACCCCCTCGAAAGTGCCCTTGGCCTTTACCCGGGATGACCTGTGCATCGTATACGCCCGCACATTTATCACGTAAAAGATGGCGTTGCTGTAAGGTATGTGGGGCTTTTCGGTATCCTTCACAAATGAAGGCTTTTCAGGCGACGGCAGGGATATCAGGCTCCTGAAACGTCCCTTTGTCCCGAATCCGCCCGCGCAGAAGCCGTGACAGCTGCCGGGATCCGCAAACTCCTCATCCCCGCAGTAGAATCTGTACCCCGTATTCTGGGGAAGTCCCAGGATATTTGCGCTGAAGACATTACCAAACCTGCATTCCTCCGGAAAAGGAATGCGTCTGCCCCGGGTCTGTCCTCCAAAATAGGCGATCAGTCCGCATTCCTTCGTGACATCGGGAAAGCATGCGGAGAATCTGATCCTGTCTCCGGTTCTGTATGACCCCACTGGATAAGGAAACGCGGGGGTTATTGTAAGGCCGTCTTTTCTCATGCTCAAAACATTTTACCACTAATCGGAAAACAATGCGACTCATTCCGGCGATTTTTTTCAGAGCCCGATTTTGACGATTATCCCGCTCCGTGGTACAATAATGTCGTTTCTGCGGGGAAATGACTGCCGTGCGCGGTGACCCTGCCGATGATCTTTGTGACCGTGAAGGAGAGTAAAAGTGTCCGACAATAATAATAACGAAAAAGCAAACAGCAATAACCCAGAAGAAAGGGATCCGGGAAGCGCCCTTACCGCTGCCTTTATGATCGCCCTGATGGTGATCATCGTGGTCCTGCTCATATTCGTCCTGCAGTACAGGTCAAAGATATCGAGACTCGAAGCCGAGGTGGAGTCATTGAGCGTCGAACTCCTGACCGCGGTCGCCGACAAGCCCGCCTCCGCTGAAGGTACGGAGAGCCCGGCCGACGCCTCCGACGGGTCCGAAAAGGACGCCTCTGCCAAAGCAACGGAGGCAGGGGCAGAAACATCCGCAGCCGGCAAAGGATCGGGTGAGGGACCTGCAGCCGCCGGCACAAGCCCTTCAAAGCCGGAAGAAAATGAAAGCTCCGCCGCCCCTTCGGCGCAGTCTCCCGTGGTCCGGTGGAAGGATCAGGAACTTGGCCGGATGGTGGGCATGGCTCTCGGCAAAAAGGCAAACGAGGTTACCGAAAAGGATATCGAGGGCATCTCGGCTCTCTACATAATCGGAGACACCGCCACTGAGCAGCCTGAGAACCTCTCGGAACTCATAGGCATAGCCGAAGCCGAGAACCGCAGAGGCCGCGTTTCCGACCTTTCCGATCTGAGCAGGTTTAAGAACCTGAAGGATCTGTCGATCATAATGAACGACATCTCGGAGATCGGCGACGTTTCGGGACTTAAGAGCCTCAAATACCTGAATCTGGACAACAACTACATTTCCGACCTCACTCCCCTGGAAAAGCTTACGGGGCTTGAAGTATTGAGCATCGGAAAGAACAGTGTCTCCGATATCACCAGCATTTCCTATCTCGGAAACCTAAGGAGCCTTTACCTGTCCGAGAATGAGATCAGCATACTGGAGCCTTTGACCGCTCTAAAAAAGATAGAGTCCATCAATCTTTCATACAATCCCGTGAAGGATGTGACTCCGCTTTCGAAATGCCAGACCCTGGAAGAACTCCATCTGGACAAGTGCCCGGTCAAAAACTACAGTCCGCTGAAGAGCCTGAACAGGCTTGATCTCGGCAAATGTACCGGCTTCAGCTTTTGAGCTGAAAGTTCAGGATCATAAGGAATAAACGATCATCCCGAAAGGGATCGGAAGGAGCGCATCATGATCTCATGGACCAGAGCGGAACTGAAAAATCTGGGAAGAAGAGCAATTGAAAGGAATTACTGGAAATATGTCCTGACATCCCTGATACTCTGGATAGTCACCGGAGGGGGCGTCAGATTCAATTACAATTACAACTACAGATTTCAGACGCCTTCGGGAAACTCATATTCGGGAAAGTTCCCGCACTTTGACAGCCCCCGGCAGTTTTTCAGGGAAATCGAGCCCCATTTTTCGGGGCCGTTCTTCTCCATTTTCCTGCCGATGCTGATAGCATTGTTAATTCTGGTACTCGTTACAGGTCTGGCTTTGAGGATCTTTGCTTTTCATCCCCTTGAATGCGGCTGCCAGCGGATCTTTGTCATGGGACAGAGAGCCCCGGCAAACCTGGGAGATATCACCTACCCCTTCAGCAAAAGTTACATGAACGTGGTGAAGATCCAGTTCTTCAGATATCTGTACACTTTCCTGTGGACTCTGCTGTTCATTGTCCCCGGGATAATAAAATCCTATGAATACCGTATGATCCCCTACATTCTTGCGGAACATCCGGACATCGGAATGGAAGACGCATTCGCCCTTTCCAGGGCCATGATGAACGGGGACAAGTGGAATGCATTTGTGCTGGATCTGTCATTCCTCGGCTGGAATATCCTGAGCCTGTTCACCTGCATGCTTCTCTGGGTCTTCTATGTGGGGCCTTATCAGAACGCCACGAATGCGGAGCTTTACTCGGTCCTCACCTGGAAGCTTGCCCCCAGAGGCTCCGGCCAGGGTCCTGTGAACGGGCCTTCGCCCGTAACTCCCCCTGTCAATCCCGCGGGTCCTGTTCCCGCTGCCGGTCCCGTTTCAACCGTGAGTCCCGCGGAACCTGTTCCCGCTGCGGAACCCGTTTCGACCGTGAGCCCCGCGGAACCTGTTTCCGCTGCAGAGCCCGTTTCAACCGTGAGCCCCGCGGAACCTGTTTCCGCTGTGGAACCCTTTTCAACCGTGAGCCCCGCGGAACCTGTTTCCGCTGCAGAGCCCATCATACCGGTGAACTCTGCGGATACACTTTCAACCGGGGAACAGACAGCGGATGCCGGCGACTCACAGGATACCGTTCAGGAAGGTTCGGGCACCGGCGGCTCACAGGATACCCTTGAAGGCAGCGCTCCTGAAAGACAGGCTCCCGAAGCCGGATCGCCCTTTGATTTCACGATCCCCGCTCCCGTTCCGCCCCACTTTGAAACTCCTGCGCCGGAAGCAAAGTCCCTCTCATCGGATGAACTTCACTTCAGCACGGATGATAAAGATCCGGACGACTGATGAAGGGAGTTCCACTTGTCGGAGCGCCCGTAGGGATCTATCAGACATCTTATGAAACGTGACGGCGTGTCTTTTTCGGAATCGGCATAGATGATGGAGAGTTCCGATTTAGCCCGGGTCATGGCCACATAGAGCATGCGTCTCTCTTCCTCCAATTCTTCCGTGGAGTGGCTCTGTCTGGGGGGTACTGCGCCCTCATTTACAAAAGGGAGTATGACTTTATCAAATTCCAGCCCCTTTGAACCGTGAAAAGTCATTATCCTGACGCCGGGGCCGGTACTGTTTTCATTATTCCTGTTGAGTTCCTTTGTCTCACGTATGTCGTTTTCCACCATCTCGCGGACCTTTTCAAGGCAGCCGGCTTCCAGACACTCCTTCTGGAAAGCCTCCGCTCTTTCAAGATAATCATGCTTCCCTTCCGGATCCATCTGCTGCTGGGCCCAGACATCATAGCCCATCACCTTGCGGATGTAATTTACCGCAAGAAAGGGGTTCATGCGTGAGATCCTCTCGAGATCGGAAAACAGCCTTTCCACCGTGCGCTGCATTTCCGGATTTCCGCTGTAGTATCCGGCCACGGCTCTTCTGTCAACCGACTCGTTCTGAAACGCCCCCCTCCGGATATATCTCACGGGCCTGTTGATTATCCTCAGCATCTTATCCCTTCTGAGCTCCCCGGCGGAAGCGCATTCCATATAGGCGAGCATGTCCCTTACAAAGAACCAGTCAAACCTGGATCTGAAGGGATCCTTCATCCGGCAGTTTATTCCCGACGACGAAAGGATGGAAGCCACCTCCCTGCAATGCCTGTTCTTCCTGCAAAGGACCGCGGTATTATCTTCACCGTATGTTTTCAGAAGTTCAATGAGGGTTTTCTTTTCCTCCTCGACGGATGAGCAGCGGTGGTATGTGACCTCCCCCTGAAGCTTTCTGCCGGAGGTTATCGTTTTCCCGATCCTCTGTTTATTCAGGCTGATGACCTTTGAAGATGCTTCGATGATATCCCTTCCGGAGCGAAAGTTCACGGACATGCACAATCTCCTGCACTCCGGGAAATCCCGGACAAACCGGTCCATCACTTCCACTCTGGCTCCCCTGAAGCCGTAGATCGACTGGTCGTCATCCCCCACCACGAAGAGATTGTTTTCGGGAGCAGCCAGGAGCTTCACAGTCTCATACTGCATCATGCAAATATCCTGGAATTCATCTATGAGTATATGGGAAAATCTTGACTGCCACTTCTCCCGGAACTCCCGGTCGCTGACAAGTTCATTTCTGCACCGAAGCAGCATATCGTCAAAGTCCAGGAATCCGTTTTCCGTAAGAGCTTTATTGTATTCTGCCACAATGCCCTGAAACGCCTCCCTGTCCACGGGCAGGATCACGTCATCAGGGATGCTTCCCTCGTTCTTTACGCGGCTCACCGCCCCTTCCAGAAGCATGAACAGGTCGCCGTCTCCGGTGACAGCGGACAGCCCGCGTCTTTTCAGGATATCCGAGAGATAATTTCTCCGCACCCGGTCAGGCACAGGCTTCAGGTTCCGGAAATCCGCGTGAGATCTCAGGATATGATAAAAGACGGAGTGAAATGTGCCGAACGCAACGGCTCCGCCCTCCCATCCGTACAGCTTCATGAACCGCCTTTTCATCTCTTCCGCAGCGGCCCTGGTGAAGGTGATGACGAGTATGCGGTCAGCCGGGACCTTGTGTGTCCGGATCAGTTCCCTTATCCTTCCAGTCACCACAAAGGTTTTTCCGCTGCCCGGTCCCGCCACAAGCTCCATCACGCCGTCGCCAAAGAAAACAGCTTCACGCTGCTCGGGGGTATAATGATCTTCCATAAAGACGTCAGGTCAGCCGCCGCACTTGCGGATCCCGGCGCTTATCCGGGAAAGGCTCTCTTCCTTCCCGATGATCTCCATTATATCCGTGGCGCCGGCGGGAGTCACGGCCTTGCCTGAGACGGCGATGCGGAGCGGCCAGATGACGTAGCCCGTCTTAAACCCTTTTTCCTCGGAATACGCCTTGATCAGCTCAAACAGCGCATCTGACGAAAAATCCGCCGCATCGGTGAGCATCGGCAGCATATCATTCAGTACCGGCAGCGCTTTTTCCGCATCGGTCTTCATTTTCTTGTTGAAGAAGAGTTCCGTCCCGTATTCCGGCAGGGTCTTAAAGAAGGAAACCATCTCGGGGATATCCGGGAAGACCTCTATCCTGGTCTGAACCATTCCGGCTATCCTCTTAAGATCAAAGCCGTCGCCCAGCGTATCCTTAAGGATGGGCTCTGCCTTTTTATAGAATTCCTCCGGATCCATGGCCTTCAGATATTCCCCGTTCATCCACCTGAGCTTCGTGTAGTCAAAGACC
>JAEELB010000091.1 GCA_016288705.1 Lachnospiraceae bacterium
AGGTCATAGACCGGACAGTTGAGAAGTACAGGGAGGCCTACAGACTGCTGGCTGAGTAAGGAGTCCCGCCGGTCCCCGGCAGGCCCTCGCCGGACATATTATTAAAAAGAAAGATCCCGGGATCACTGAGTGGCCCCGGGATCATTATATGCCGGCGTTGTCATCGGACAGGTGACTTTCTCCTGCCCGATCGTGGTCTCATTTCCTACAGCATTATCCCGTTCTTCAGGCAGATGGACTGGGCCGATTCAACGGAATCGATGCCTGTGGCGTTCTTGACAGGCGCAAACTCTCTTTCCCTCACCACCTCATAGGGCAGGCAGCTGTCAAAGGTGTGGATCATGTCCAGCACCAGCTGCTCGAATTTGTACCCGTTGGGGGTTTCGGGCTTCACGGGATTTCCGTTCTCATCGATGTAGGGAATCTTCTTTTCCACCACGTGGAGGGGGAGCCTTTTGTCCATTGTCTTCTCGAGATCACCCACGTTGAAGAGGTAGTTGAGGATGACGCCGAAGCTGTAGGCGGGAGACCCGGTCTCGTCCACCGCGTCCCGCATCTCGTCCGTGAGCTCGTAGTATTCCACTATGGAAGGTCTGCCGTCCTCAAGGCAGATCACGCCTACCTTTTCGTCGGGGGCGTTCTTTCTGACGACCTTTGCGCCGCAGGCCTTTCCGGAAGAAAGCACGGCGCCTATGAAGTAAGGATCCGCGATCCTCTGCAGCACATTGTCCACTGCGAACACGTTCAGCCACTCGATCCCCCTTCTGTGAATGTCGGGGATGAGGTTCGAGGTCTCCATTGACTTGAACCAGCCTCCGTTCCCGTTGGGAGAGGTGGCGATGGCTGCCTTTGATTCCATATACACTTTGCCCTCGCGGTCGCAGGCAGGAGCCATGTCCTGCATGAAGAAGGTCACGTAGTCAGGGTTGTAGCCGAAATAGTCGTGCTGCTTCAGGAAAGACACGGTCTCGTTATTATTTTTCTCGGAGGTCATGATGTAGAGCGGGATCCAGGAATCCGTGAGCTTCACGTTCTCCAAAAGGTTCTCGATCTGCCTTTGGAAAATGAACACGTCATTGTTCAGGCCGATGTTGTAGGTGCCCTTGGGACCGCTCCAGCCGAGCCTTGTGCCCATCCCGCCGGCAAGCATGACAGCGCCCACCTTTCCGCGCTTGATGGTCTCTTTCCCCAGCTGCAGGAATTCATTTGAGCGGAGCATGATCTCCGCCAGCTGCATTGCCTTCAGAGGGGCGAATGAACCTCTCTCTTCCTGCCCCGGCTTCGCGGAGCATACGCTGAAATCGGTCCTGTTGATCTGGAGGATAAGGTCCGACTTTTCCTTGGGGCTCAGCTCTTCCCAGTATTTCAATACGTGTTCCTGACCAAATTCCTTGAGTTTTGCCTGAGCTTCTTCGTAATTCATGTTCATCCTTTCCGGTCCTCTCCTGTGTCTGTTTTTTCGTTGTGATCATTTATGTGAGGGACAGCGGGGCTTTCTCCCCCCTGCCCGATGGCGGCGCCGGATCTCATCTGCCCGGCCGTTTCCCCGTATCTATAAGCTGGTCGGCGCCCTGTCTCAAAAGCTTGTCAGCATCGGAGGGATCGTGCCTCACGATCCTGCCCGACCTGTCGTAACTCGTGAGAAGGTCTGAATTTACGGCCAGATGCCGCCCGCCGTAATCCTTCATGTACTCCCTGATGGCCTTTATATCGGAGGTCCTGGGGAGGTATTCCACCTCTCCGGAAATGACCGAGCCACCGCTGCTCATGCCTGCAACGGACGCGTTTCCGTCAGTACCGGCGTCGGCGCTGCTTCCGCCCTTTCCCGAAGGGCTGCCGTCTGCACCTTCACTCTTTCCGAAGAGCCCCGCAAATAAGGACGGAGCTCCTTTTTCGGCATCCTGTCCGGAACCGGCATCCGCAGCCTTTTCACCGTTCCAGAAGGAGGATACGGCGGCGGCGATGCGGCTTCCGAGAGTCTTTATAAATGAGGAAGCCCTGTCAAAGATCTTTTTAAGATCGGGCAGGGCCGCGGTCCCGGAAGCTGCGGGAGTGATCCGGTCCTTTTCCGGGCTATCCTGAGCGCTGTCGGCGGAGGGGGTCCTCAGTGAGGCGGGGCGGACGGAGAGCTCTTTTTCCTTTGCGGCGGCTTTGACCGTGTCGCTGAGCTCAAAATACACCCCGGGATCCTGAGATGCTCCGTCATTTTTGGACAGGGAGGAACGCACCTTTCCGTTTGATATGCCGTAGGCTCTGTATGCAGCTGCCTGGTCAACTCTCTCTACCATTTCCCTGCTCCATCCCAAACAATGCGCGTATCTCCAAACTCCCGTCCGATCGGGCCTGTCTGACCTTCAATGCGCGGCCATGAGCATTATATCATTATCCTCTTGCTAATTAAAGATAAAAAGGTTAAAATATTCATCAAACTGTCATTTGAGAAGGATTTAGGAGGTCTTGATTTGCGGATACTGGTAACAGGCGGGACCGGCTTCATAGGAAGCCATACGGTGGTGGAACTGGCGGAAGCGGGACATGAGCCTGTGCTTTTGGACAATCTTTCGAATTCCGATGAAAAGGTGGTCGGGAGACTGACACAGATCACCGGAAAGGAATTTCCCTTCTACAGGGCGGATATCCGGGACAGGGAAGCTCTGGAGAGCATCTTTTCAAAGGAAGATATAGACTGCGTGATACACTTTGCGGGCCTCAAGGCGGTGGGAGAGTCCGTCAGGCTTCCCTGGGAGTATTATGAAAATAATATCAACGGAAGCCTGGTCCTGACAGATGTGATGCGGAAGCACGGGGTGAAGAACATTATCTTTTCTTCCTCGGCGACCGTGTACGGCACGCCGGCTTTCGTCCCCATCACCGAGGAATGCCCCAAGGGACAGTGCACGAATCCCTACGGCTGGACCAAGTCCATGCTGGAGCAGATCCTGACGGACATGCAGAGGGCCGACGAGGAGTGGAACGTGATACTGCTCAGGTATTTCAATCCCATCGGCGCCCACGAGAGCGGGCTCATCGGGGAGAATCCCAACGGCATCCCCAACAACCTCATGCCTTACATCACGCAGGTGGCGGTGGGGAAGCTGGATCATCTGACTGTCTACGGAGACGATTACGACACTGAGGACGGTACCGGCGTCCGTGATTACATACATGTGAAGGACCTGGCGAAGGGCCATGTGGCGGCGCTTTCGCAGATAAGTGCGAAATGCGGGACAAAGGTGTATAATCTCGGCACGGGCACGGGCTACAGCGTTTTACAGGTAATAAAGGCCTTTGAGGAGGCCTCCGGGAAGAAGATACCCTACGAGATAGGCGCAAGAAGGGAAGGGGACATAGCGGAGTGCTACGCCGATCCGGCGAAGGCGGCCCGCGAACTGGGCTGGAAGGCTGAGTACGGGATCCACAGGATGTGTGAGGACTCCTGGAGATGGCAGAGCATGAACCCTGACGGATACAGATAAAGGCGGACCGGCGCCCGATACGGTAAGCTGTGACTACAAATAAGGACCCCCGGGCAATGTTTCCGGATGAAGCGGGGATCCCGAGGCAAGGAGGAAAGAATGAACAACCTGAGAGATGATGAAGCGGATCGCATGATCAGAGCAAACGGAGAGGCCGAGGCAGTGCGTCTCAGACAGATGGAAGGAGAGGTGGCGGATTACCGGGATTCTATTGACAGCCTGAAGAAAACCGTGGAATCTCTGGGAGACGTAAAGGAATTCTCCCACAAGGAGAATGTCAGGGTCTACAGGAACGTTCAGGCCAGCCTCCGGGAAGAGCTCGACAAGCATTCCGCGCAGATCTCAGAGGAGATGTCCCTTCAGAACGAGGCTCTCACAAGGCTTGTAAACGCCCAGAGAGACGAGACGCAGCAGGCGTTTGCGAAACAGCGCGAGGATCTGGAGGAGATCCTTAAAGGCAGCGGATCGGACGCCATGGGTGAGCTGAAGGAAAAGATCACCCAGCAGACCAATTCCATGGACAACTTCCAGTACCGCCTTTCAAACCAGAAGGAGGATCTGGACAGCATCAAGGAGATGATCAGCTCCCAGGATTATGCCGAACTCATCAATTCCATAAAGGAAGAGATAGGAACGACAGCCGACAGGTATTCGGGAGAACTGAAGAACGGCCTGGAGTCCCTCGGAAACGGGAATACCGAGGTGTCCGACAGGAATACGGAAAGGGTGATAAGCGAGGTATCGACCAATATCGGCAGCCTGATCCCCGCGGATCTTGGGAAGATCAAGTCTTCGCCGATCCAGGTGGTGACGTTCTTATTTACGCTTCTAAACACGGCGGCAATAGTAGTGCTTATTTTGATGCAGTTCTTACACCACTGATATGACGTTAAGAAACGCCCTGGCCTTCTACCGGGCGTCAGCACTTGTTATTTTCCTGGCTGTCCTTTTCCTGCCGGGATATCAGGAGTATGTAAGGTCAGGCGACAATTTTTATCATGTGTATCTGAACGGCACTTATGCCGGCACTCTCGACAGCCCCGAGAGCGCCGCAAGGTGCCTTATTTCAGCCAGAAGAGAGATCTCCGGAGACGGGAGCGATTACGTCTTTGTGGACGCGGCCCTCGAGACCGTCGGAACGGAGAGGCTCTTTGGTCTCTGTACGGCAGAGGAGACGGTCACGGAGCGGATGGCTGACATCCTGAAGCAGAATATCCAGCCCATTGCAAACGAAAGCTATTCCGTAAAGATCAGAAACTACATAGTGAACCTGGACACCATCGAGGACGTCAAGGCTCTTCTGGACCGGGCTATCGACGAATACGACACTGCCGGGCGCTATGAGGCGGTGCTGATAAAGGACGAGGCAAGGCAGCTGGAAAACCTTAACGTGGTGATAAAGGACAGCTCGCAGGAGGGGACGGAAGACAAACTGAGGCCCGGAAACGTGGGGGTTTTCACCGAACTTGACGAAATGTTCGTGGGGGCTGCAGACAGGGCGCCCAAGGATTTCGAGGACTATGAAAACGGTATCATTTCCATGACTTTCGGGAGCCGGGTGGATGTGGCGGCGTCCTATATCCCCGAGGATCAGATATCGGATGTGGAGACCGCTTTCCATGACATCACAAAGGACAGGGAAAAGAAGACCGTATATGAGGTGAAGGCCGGAGACACTCTCTCCCAGATCGCTGAAAATCACGGGATCCCTATTGACGACCTCATTGCCATGAACGGATCACTGGAAAATGAGAATTCCCTTATAAGGGAAGGGGATGAGCTGGTGGTCACGGTGCCCGAGCCCGAACTCTCCATACTCTACGAGGATCAGGAGTACTATGAGGAGGATTACGAGGCCGATATCCAGTACGTAGACAATAATGAATGGTACACAAACCAGACCCAGACCCTAAGGGAGCCCTCCGCGGGGCACAGAAAGGTAGTGTCCATCATTTCCTTTGACGGGGAGATCGAGCTGTCCAGGGAGATACAGAAGCAGGAGATAGTGATGGCGGCTATCCCCAAGATAGTGGAAAGGGGAACGAAGATCCCGCCCACCTACCTGAAACCGCTGTCCGGCGGCAGGCTGTCATCCGGATTCGGCCGGAGGCGCAGGCCCACCAGAGGAGCGAGCACTTTCCACAGGGGACTGGACTACGCCACTCCCGTGGGAACTGCGGTAATGGCTTCAAGCGGCGGCGTGGTGATCAAGGCCGGCTGGGGAAGCGGCTACGGAAAGGTGGTATATATCAGGCATGCGGACGGCAGGGAGACGAGATACGGCCATCTGTCCAGAATCCTGGTGACTGCGGGGCAGACAGTGAAGCAGGGGCAGAAGATCGCCCTGTCCGGAAATACGGGAGTCAGCACGGGACCTCATCTGCATTTTGAGATACTTATCAACGGGGTTCAGGTGGATCCGAAGAAATATCTGAACTGACGACGATCTGCCCGCCGGGAACTGCGGTCAGAAGGGATGCGCCGGAAAAGCGCCGGTGATATATGCGGCCCGTCGGAGAGGGCCGGACTTGACACCGCCGCAGAGGGTGGTAGAATAGCCTTTGCACGTTTGGGAAATGCGTTGGGGATAATCACGGTACCCGTGACGGGTACGGGAACAGGGAGAATCATTCTGAAAGCATGGAACAATACATAATAAAGGGCGGGGTTCCGCTTACGGGAGATGTCACCATTGGCGGCGCAAAGAATGCGGCGCTGGCGATCCTCGCGGCCTCGGTGATGACGGATGACACCGTCGTCATTGAAAACCTCCCCGACGTAAACGATACCAAGGTGCTCCTGAACGCCATGGAGAGCGTAGGCGTGCTGGTGAAGCATGAAGACAGGCATACTGTGCACATCAATGCCGCGCAGATCCATTCCGTCACCATTCACACGGAGTATATCAAGAAAATAAGGGCGTCCTATTACATGCTGGGAGCGCTCCTCGGGAAGTATAACGAGGCCTGCGTGGCCCTTCCCGGCGGCTGCAATATCGGCATGAGGCCTATTGACCAGCATATCAAGGGATTTCAGGCTCTCGGCGCTGAAGTGAACCTTGAGAGAGGCATGATAACCGCAAAGGCGGAGAAGCTCCACGCGGCCCACATCTATCTGGATGTGGTGACGGTGGGCGCCACGATCAACCTTATGATGGCGGCGTGCCTTGCGGAGGGCAGGACCATCATTGAAAATGCGGCAAAGGAGCCCCACGTGGTGGATCTGGCCAACTTCCTCTCCAGCATGGGGGCGAACATCAAGGGCGCCGGAACGGATGTGATCAGGATCAACGGGGTGGAACGCCTCCACGGCACGGAATACTCCATCATCCCTGACCAGATCGAAGCCGGAAGCTTCATGCTCTGCGGCGCGGCGACGGGCGGGGACATTACCGTGAACAACGTGATCCCCAAGCACCTTGAATCCATAAGCGCGAAGCTCAGGGAGACCGGCTGTGAGATCATCGAGTCCGACGACGCCGTCAGGGTAAAGGCTCCCGACAGGCTCAGGCACACTCACGTAAAGACCCTTCCCTACCCCGGATTTCCCACGGACATGCAGCCTCAGATCGTGGCGGCGCTGGGACTTGCGGACGGCACCAGCATAGTCACGGAGAGCATCTTTGAGAACCGGTTCAGGTATGTGCCGGAACTCCTCAAGATGGGCGCGAACATAAATATCGAAGGCGGCACCGCCATCATTGAAGGCGTGAGAGGCTACAGCGGAGCGGATCTGTCTGCCCCCGATTTAAGGGCAGGGGCGGCGCTGGTGATCGCGGGTCTTGCGGCGCCAGACATCACTACCATAGACAGCATCAATTACATTGAGAGAGGCTACGAGGACTTCCCCGAAAAATTAAAGCATCTCGGGGCCAGGATCAGAAAGATAGACGCCGAAAAGGAAGAGACGAGAGCCCATCTCCTGGCGGTCTGAACCGATCATCATATAATAGCTTCTATCTCCAGATCGTTTTCCCTTGAAAGGTCGATGAATTTGTTCTCGCCGCACTGAATGGTGGGCTTGGACAGTTTGTTCCTGTTTATGTACACTACCTGACCCGTAACGCCGTTACTGAGTCTCACGGTGTTCAGAAGGTAGGTGCTGACTATATTCTCGAGGAAGGTCATTATGAAGCCGGGGTCGTATTTCTGCAGGCCCTCATTTTCAAATAACCCCACAACAGTAAAAGGACAGAGCGGCCCCCGGTAGGTCCGGGCGCTGGTGGTGGCGTCGTAGACGTCCGAGATCGCGGTCATCCTGGCGAAGGGATCGATCTTGTTCAGGGTGATGCCCAGAGGGTATCCGGAGCCGTCGCAGCGCTCGTGGTGCATGAGAGCGGCGTTTATTATGTGTTCATCCACATTCCTGGAACGCAGTATCCTGTAGCCCGAGGTAGAATGCTCCTTTATCATGGCGAACTCGCTTTCGGTGAGCTTCGAGGGCTTCTTTATGATCTCGCTGGACACCGCCAGCTTCCCAACGTCGTGGAGCATGCCGCAGAGGGTGGCTGTCCTGATGTCGTCTTCGCTCATGTGCAGCCAGCGGGCGAAGATATTATTTATCAGGGCCACGTTCATGCTGTGGACGTAGGTGACGTCGTCGTAGGACCGCATGTTCTGGAGCATTTCAAAGATCGGGTAGGTGCCGTTCCCGGTCTGGCCGGACATGAGATTGTAAACTCCCGTCAGGAGCGCATCGGAATCCACGGGTCCGTTCTTGGTCACTATGTCGTTCAGGGATTCGCGGAAATGTTCGGTCTCCTTCTCAAAGTCCGCTTTGAATTTGATGAATTCCGGGGTCTTTCTGAGCCTTTCGTTGTAGCTGGAGGAGGCGTCTTCAGGCGCGCCGAAGGATCGGGAGATCTTGTCCTCCACCATTACGGACAGTATGGAATAGTAACTCAGCTTTGTGATGGTGGTGTCGGTCAGGACCGTGCCCTTTCCGATCACAAGCTGATCAGAATAAGTGTATACGTCCTCGGCGGTGATCATGCCCGGAACGAGATTCTGCGTGAGAACTCTCTTCATATTCACGGATTATAACATATAGGCGGGATATATTAAAGAAAAAATTGACAGTACCGCTGAATGTGGTACAATCCTTTGGAATGAAACCCTGTCATGACATACGACGGGCGTAAGACAGGATAAGGACTCCCGCAGAGGGGACTCCCCTCCTGTCTCCGGTAAAGAAACAAAGGATCTGGAAGGAAGGATGGAAATGGGAGAGGAAAATAAGAAAAACCTGCTTACCAAAGAGGGATTCAAGAAGTACGAGGATGAACTCAAGGAACTGACGGTACACAGACGCCATGAGGTGGCGGAGAAGCTCAAAGAAGCAAGGGCGCAGGGCGATCTGTCCGAAAACGCCGAGTACGATGCGGCCAAGGATGAGCAGAGCGAGATAGAGAACCGGATCAAGGTCATCGAAGAGATCCTCAAAAACGCCGAGGTAGTGGACGAGACGGAGTACGAGGAAGGAAAGGTGGGCATCGGTTCCGTCGTGAAGATCAGGGACGTGGGCACGAAAGAGGAGATAGAGTATAAGATCGTGGGTTCCACCGAGGCCAGCATCCTGAGCGGCTCCATCTCAAATGAATCCCCCCTGGGCAAGGCTCTTCTGGGGCATGAAGCGGGGGAGACGGTGAAGATCAATGCGCCTGTGGGCATGCTCAAGTACAAGATCCTAAAGATCACGGATTCTGCGAAGAGCTGAGAAACACACCGGTTCAGGACCGGCCTTAAACAGCGATCCCGATCATGGTCCCGGAGCAGCATACGTGCCGGGGCCTGTTCATTAGCGGACGCGGCAGTCCTTATTTCCGTTAGGGACGACGGATACAGGCGGGTCTTTGTATTGTAAGAGGGAGGATCGATATGAGGAAAAAACTGATATCACTGGCCCTGGCGGGAGCGATGGTAATGTCTCTTGCGGCCTGCGGAGGGAAGGACTCCGGGAACGCGCCCGCATCCGGGAGCGCGGCAGCAGGCACGGAAGCAGCAGCGGGAGCGGAGACAAAGGCTGAGACCGCAGCGGGTGCGGAAAAGCCCGGGATGGGACTTGCAAATCCCTGGCGTGAGATAACCTACGAAGAGGCAAATAAGACCGTGGCAAAGCTATTCAAGATCCCTGACGGCGCGACGAACACCAAATGGAGCATGATGGATGCCGCGGATCCTTCAGCTGTTCCGGGACCCGTAGTGCAGCTGGATTTCGATCTGGACGGGCTTTCATTTACGGCCAGGGAGCAGGTCACGGGAGACAATCCCGCCGATATCTCCGGCATGTATTACGATTGGACGGTTACGGATGAGGGGACCCTCTCAAACTGGGCCGGCGGAGAAATGAAGGCAAAGTTCTACAGATATGTGGGGGACAATGAGTACGCGGATCTCTGCACCTGGTATGATGTGGAGTACGGCGCGTCCTATTCACTCGGCACGGTGGCAAAGGATCTGGACGGCTTTGACATCCAGGCCGTCGCCGAAGCCATGTACGACCCGTCCACCCAGCCCGAGGGCACTGTCCCCGATGAGCCTGATGTCTCCGGAGAAACGGGAAATCCGGGAGTCCCCGTGACGCCCGACGATCATAAGCCCGTGGACATAAGCGGCTGCGACACCTTTACGCAGATACTGGATAAGCTTCCCGAAGGATATTATTTTGCAAATGCGAATATCAAGGGAAAGGACGTCTTTTTGGTGACGGAATACAGCTATGAGTACGAACAGGGGCTGCACGCCGCCATTGACGCCGACATTTTCACGTATGACAAGGACGGGATCCTGACCTATTGCGGATATGTCACGGCCGGAGGCACAGCCTATCCGCTGATGCTGACCAAGGACGGGTGCTTATTTGTGGCCGGGAACCATTTCGCCAGTCACTATATAATATCCGATGACAATAAGGCCGTCATCGATGAAGAGGCCTATGTGGAATATCAGAGCGACGGAAGCGAGAAATATTATCAGCATTCCGACACGCATCCGGACCGAAACGGCGAGACAAAGGATGATTCCCGGAGGACGGAAATGTACGCTGAGATGGACAACGCCGAGATCATCAGCTTTGAGGCGGTGAAGTGATACAGATCAGGCCATTGCCGGCACGCTGACCGGCTCATCCGTCAGATACGGTATCACACGGGATGCCGGCGCGGGAATCCGAAAGGGAGGAGATCAAATGCCACAGGAGGACGTACTTTCCATAAAGAGGGAAAAGCTCGCTGCTCTGCAGCAGGAGGGCAGGGATCCTTTTGCCATTACAAGATATGACGTTACGCATCACGCTCAGGACATCAAGGACAGGTTCGAGACCCTTGAAGGCAGGACCGTCCGGGTGGCAGGGCGTATGATGTTCAAGCGGAAGATGGGGAAAGCCTCCTTCTGCAACTGCCAGGACCGTTCCGGGAAGATCCAGGTGTACGTGGCCCGGGACAGTGTCGGGGAGGCCGCCTATGACGACTTCAAGAAGTTCATGGATGTGGGCGATATCATCGGCGTTGAGGGCGAAGTGTTCCGCACCCAGGCAGGGGAGATCTCCGTTCATGCGGCAAAGCTTGTCCTGCTGACCAAGAGCCTGAGGCCCCTTCCGGAGAAATACCACGGTCTGACGGATACTGACATCAGGTACAGGCACAGATATGTGGACCTCATAATGAATGAGGAAGTGAAGGAGACCTTCCTCAAGCGTTCAAGGATAATAAAAGAGATAAGGGACTTTCTGGAAGCCAGAGACTTTGTGGAGGTGGAGACCCCCATGCTCGTCCACAACGCCGGGGGTGCGGCGGCCAGACCCTTCGAGACCCATTACAACTCTCTGGATGAGGATGTGAAGCTCCGCATCTCGCTGGAACTCTACCTGAAGAGGCTGATCGTAGGCGGCATGGAGAGGGTGTATGAGATCGGCCGCGTCTTCAGAAATGAGGGCGTTGACACCAGACATAACCCTGAATTCACCCTGATGGAGCTGTATCAGGCCTACACCGATTACCATGGCATGATGGAACTCACGGAGGCCATGTTCAGGCGTCTGGCGGAAACAATCTGCGGAACGACTCTCGTCACCTACGGCGAGAATGTGATAGATTTCGGAAATCCCTTCGAACGGCTCACAATGACCGAGGCCGTGAAGAAATACTCGGGGGTGGACTTTGATGAGATCCCCGACACTGAGGCCGCTATGAAGATAGCCGATGAGAAGGGCGTTCAGTATGAGGCTTTCCATTCGAAGGGGCATATCCTGAATCTGTTCTTTGAAGAATTTGTGGAGGACAAACTGATACAGCCCACATTTGTAATGGATCATCCCATCGAGATCAGCCCTCTCACGAAGAAGAATCCCGACAAGCCGGGCTACGTGGAGAGATTCGAGCTCTTCGTAAACGGTTGGGAGATGTGCAACGCCTATTCCGAACTGAACGACCCCATCGACCAGCGCGAGCGCTTCGCCGCCCAGGACGCCCAGGCAGAACTGGGCGATGAGGACGCAACCGACCACACCGACGAGGACTTCCTGAACGCCCTGGAGATCGGCATGCCCCCCACCGGCGGCATCGGCTACGGCATCGACCGCCTGGTGATGCTGCTGACGAACAGTCCGGCGATCAGGGATGTGATAGCGTTCCCGACTTTGAAGAGCCTCAGCTGACGCAACCCTAGTAAATACAAGGGTTTGCGGACTTGACCGAAGATGAAAGTCAT
>JAEELB010000092.1 GCA_016288705.1 Lachnospiraceae bacterium
GGAAGATATCCGAGGACGAAGTATCAGACTTTTCCAGGATCAAAAAGACCTTATCCCAGATCTCGGGCACCATTGACTCCCTGCAGCTCTGGATCGACAATGCCGCCGCAAACGGCGGGATAGATCCTTCCTCCTTCGACTGAAAATAAGACCTCTGCCCTGCTGCCGCGCCCTCTTATCCCGAGGCCCTCTTCTTTCTGATCCTAAACAGGGCAAGGCATATGATCATCACTGAAGGGAAGATTCCTCCGGTTAGAAGCCCCGCCTGCAGGCTTTCGTTGTTCAGGTCCGCCACGATCCCCACCAGCCCCGGGCCGAAGGAGCCGCCCATGTCTCCCGCCATGGCCAGCAGAGCAAATAAAGCCGTGCCCCCGGAGGGCAGCAGTTTTGACAGGATGCTGATGGTCCCGGGCCACATGATCCCCACGGAAAATCCGCAGAATATGCATCCTGTCAGGCTGAGCAAAGGATTGTGCGACAGAGCCGCAAGGAGATAGCACAAAAGGCACAGCACTCCGGAGCCCAGCATATATCCCGTCAGTTCTATCCGTTCCCCGTTCTTCCCGTAGATCACGCGGCTGATCCCCATCGTGACGGCAAAGAGGCATGGCCCCGCCAGATCCCCTGCGGTCTTTGAGAGTCCGAGAGCCGATTCCACAAAGGCTGACGCCCACTGCGCCATGGACATTTCCGACGCGCCCGCGCAGACCATGAGGACTATCCCGAGAAAGAAAGCGGGGGTGCGGAACAGTTCCGATATCGACATCCCCTCTCCGTCCTCCACCAGCTTCTCAATGGGGCACACCGCAAAGTTATACATGTTGTAAAGGGGAAGGAGCGCCCAGATGCAGGACAGGATGCGCCACCTCTCCACCCCGAACACCGTAAAGAAAGCGGTCGATACCAGTATCACCCCCACGGTCCCCCAGCAATAGAAGGAGTGCAGGAGGCTCATGACCGATTCCTTTTTTTCAAAGGGGCAGGCCTCAACCATAGGGCTGGCAATGACTTCAATAAGCCCGCTCCCCACCGCGTAGACCATCACGCTCACTACAAGTCCGGCGAAGGGATCGGGAAATAAACCCGGAAGCACGGCAAGTCCCACAAGCCCGAGAGCGGAAGCTCCTTCCGAAGCCACGGCGCATATCCTGTAGCCTATCCTGTCCACATACTTTGCGCAGACGATGTCCACTGCTATCTGGGTGAAAAAGAAAGTTGTGGACAGGAGGGCTATCTTCCCGAAGGGAATGCCAAGGGTCCTGTGAAAAGTCAGGAACAGGAGCGGCGCAAAGTTCGCGGCGATCGACTGGGTCACAAATCCCAGATAACATGCTATGAGCGTTTTTCTGTAGTTCATATCCTTTTTATCCCTTCCCCGAGAGCCTCTCCTTGAGCGTTTTTCTGTAGTTCATATCCGTTTTATCCATTCCCCGAGAGCCTCTTCTCGAGCGTTTTTCTGTAGTTCATATCCTTTTTATCCCTTCCCCGAGAGCCTCTCCTGAAGGAGCGTGTTTCTCTTCGTGACAGTGACATTCTTCACCGCGTAAGCCAGAGCCTTCCTGGCACCCACGATCACCAGCACCTTCTTTGCCCTTGTGATCCCCGTATAGATAAGGTTCCTCTGCAGCATCACGAAATGGTTCATGAGGATAGGCATGACCACTATGGGATACTCGGAGCCCTGAGCCTTGTGTATCGTCGTTGCGTAGGCGTGGACCAGTTCATCCAGTTCCGTCACGTCATACTCCACCGGCCTGCCGTCATAGTTCACGGTGAGAGTCCTGTCGGTCTCGTTAACGGACTGTATGATGCCGATATCTCCGTTAAATACATCCTTGTCATAGTCATTTCTGATCTGCATGACCCTGTCGTCCACGCGGAACGCAAACCCGCTCCTCCTCAGACATTCTTTGGGCACGGTCACCCTGCCACGCCCCCTCATGAACACCTCATGTTCCGCGGGGTTAAGGGCTTCCTGCAGGGACAGGTTCAGGTTCACGGCTCCCGCCACGCCTCTCTGCATGGGGGTGAGCACCTGTATCTGCGAGGGCTCCACATGGTAATAATCCGGCAGCTTCTCCTTTACCAGCCCTGTGATCTGAGGGATCACGGCTTCGGCGTCATCATTTTCGATAAAGAAAAAGTCCGTATCCCTGCCGTTACTGAGGTCAGGCATACGGCCCTCGTTTATGCGGTGGGCGTTCATTATGATGCGGCTCGTCTGAGCCTGTCTGAAGATCCTTGTAAGCCTGACCACGGGAAAAGCCCCGGAATCTATGATATCCCTGAGTACATTCCCCGCGCCCACGCTCGGAAGCTGGTCGATATCTCCCACCATGATCAGCCGCATGGTGGGCGGTATGGCCTTCAAAAGAGAATTCATGAGCACAATGTCGATCATTGAACACTCGTCCACTATCAGCACGTCCCCTTCCAGTGGATCCTCTTCATTTTTCTGATATCCTTCGGGGGGCTTGCATTCAAGCAGCCTGTGTATGGTCTTTGCCTCGAGGCCCGTAGCCTCGGTCATTCGCTTTGCGGCCCGCCCGGTGGGAGCCGCGAGCAGGATCCTGAGCCCGTATGCCCTGTATGCGGAAATAATACCGTGGGTGGTAGTGGTCTTTCCCGTGCCGGGTCCCCCTGTAAGGACCATGACCTTAGCCGTGGCCGCGGTCCTGATGGCGTCAGCCTGTATATCGTCGTATTCCATACCGGTCTTTTTCTGAATGGCGGTCACGTCCACGGACAGGTTTTCGTTCCCGGTGTTCTTCCTGGCTTCGGTGAGTTTCAGGTAAAGGCTGTCTCCCGCAGGGGACGAGGCCAGTTTCCTTAATTTTCCGGCGACGCCCACTTCCGCATAATAAAAGGGCGGCAGATAGACGGGAACCATCCGGTCTCCTTCATCATCCATGCGGATGATATCCTTCTCAAGGATCAGTTCCTCCTTCCGAAGCATGTCATCCATGGTCATTACGACCGTTTCGGAGGATGCTTCGAGAAGCTCTGCCGCTCTTATTATCAGTTGTTTCTTTTCAGCAAATACATGGCCTTCGTTTGAGAGTTCGGACAGGGTGTACATGAGTCCGCTCCTGAGTCTCACGTAAGACTCCTTTCCGAATCCCAGCTTATATGCGATCTGATCCGCAGTCTTAAAGCCTATCCCCCAGATATCATCGGCCAGTCTGTAGGGATTCTCCTTCATCACGGATATGCTGTCATTCCCGTACTGTCTGTATATCTTTGCCGCGTAGGAGGAGGACACCTGGTGCTCCTGCAGAAAGAGCATGATGTTCTTCACCTCCTTTTGCTTCTCCCAGGACTCCGCGATCATCCGCACCCGCTTTTTCCCGATGCCTTCTATCTCCATCAGGCGTTCCGTGTTGTCTTCTATCACGGAAAAGGTTTCGGAGCCGTACTTCTGAACGATCTTCTTTGCAAATTTCGGACCCACGCCCTTGATCAGCCCTGAGCCGAGATATTTTTCCATGCCGTAGACCGTTGCGGGCAGGGTCTCCTCCCAGTTTTCGGCCACGAACTGTCTGCCGTACTTTGAGTCGACCTTCCAGTCCCCCTCACAGAGCAGGACTGAGCCCGCAGTGGCGTCCAGCAGGTTGCCGATGACAGGCACCAGCTCGCTGTAGCCTTTCAC
>JAEELB010000093.1 GCA_016288705.1 Lachnospiraceae bacterium
GACAGGATAGACGAAATAAACGTGGCCGATACCTCATTGTGGTATATCACGAATCCGGCCCTGGGGATACACCTGACAGAAGAATTTACAGCTGAAGAACTCAGAACAATGTCTCCTGATGGATTTGCCAGAGAGAGACTTGGATGGTGGGCTCCGCATCTGGAAGCCGCTGAACCGGCGATCAACCCGGAGAAATGGGCGGCCTGTGTCACAAGAAAGCCGAAACCGCAAGGGAAAACCGCATTCGGAGTGAGATTTTCCGCTGATGGCGCGGAAGTATGTCTGGCCGGAGCCATCATCGGTGAAAACGAGACAAGGATAGAGCTCATAGACAGAAGATCCATGAGCGACGGGGTGCAATGGCTGGCCGATTGGCTAGCTCCGAGAAGCCGAGAAGCCTGCTGTGTGGTAATAGACGGGCGGAACGGAGTGGACGTGCTGATCGACAGGATTTCAGACTCCTGGAAATTCAAGGGCTCAAAAATAAAGGCAAATTCGAGGGACGTGATAGCAGCCACAGGAATGATAACGGATGCGGTCATTGAGGGAAAGCTAACCTGGTATGTAAAGCAGGATGATCTGAATGAAAGCGCCCTTACTTCAACGAAAAGACCTATCGGGCAGCAGGGCTGGGGCTTCGGCGGTGAAAACGCAACGCCAATCGAGGCAGCGGCACTTGCTCTGTACGGCGCAAGGACCAGCAAACGAAATCCGCAAAAGAAAATGAGGGTCGGATAAATGATAAATATCAACGAGATAGTGGACACAAAAGGTCTTACGGATGCGGAAAGGGATAAGCTCCGGGATCTGATAAAGGTTTATACCGGACACATCACAAAGAATCGTGAAAAGAACCGCTATTACGAGGGCAAGATATCCCTCAATGAGGTCAATCTGGGGATAGCCCTTCCGGAAGGGATACGCAGACTGGAAATAGGCTGCGCCTGGGGAGCCAAAACAGTGGATGTGCTTGCAGGCCTTTCCATGTTTGACGGCTTCGTAGGGGTAAACGGTGATCCGGCTCCTGAGATAAACGACATAGTGCTGAAGAACCGTCTGGTGGCAGAATACATGAAGGCATGCCGGGATGAGCTGAAGTTTGGATGTACTTTTGCCACACTTTCCAGGGACAGAGTGAGCGGGAGCCGGATAAGATTCCACTCTCCCCAGACAGCCGCAGCCTCGTGGAACGGAGAAAAGGGACGGATAGATTGCGGTTTCGCAATTATTTCATCGGATGATGATGTCCTGTCAAACGAAAGCTTCCCGACCCTGGTCAATTTCTACACCGAAGATGCGATCCTGGTTTTTCACAGGAGAGACAGATCTGACGTATGGAAGGTGGAGAGATTTTTAAACAAGATGGGGAGGCCATTGATGGAGCCCCTGATCTGGAACGCCACCAGCAAGAAACCATTTGGAAGATCCAGGATCAAGGAACCCATAAGAAGACTGATCCAGGGCTATGTCCGTACGATCGCGAACGCCACCATCGGGCTTGAGTTTTCGACAGCCCCCCAGAAGTACATTCTCGGTGTGACTGATGAACAGTACGAGAAGCTGATAAACGAGAAATTCAGGCAATATGTAGGCTCGATCATGGCGGCTACCACAAATCCGGAGACAATGCAAAATCCAAGCTTCGGACAGCTCACCCAGGGGAACATATCTCCTCATGTAGAGATGCTGAGGGTGCTTGCGACGCAGTTTTCTGCAGCAACAGGGCTTACCGTTACGGATACAGGGGTTGTGAATGACGCAAATCCCACAAGTTCGGACGCGATCCTCGCGCAGTCGAGGACGCTGACAGGAATGGCGGAGCAGCTTAACGCAGGTAACGGAGACTCACTCAGAGAGATCGCCCTCATGGCCATGGCCGTGAAGAACGATGTCACCCTTGATGAGCTGACGGATGAGCAGAAGGACATCGTGGCGCATTTCAAGAATCCCGCCATGCCTTCGGTCTCGGTGACAGCTGATGCGGCCATCAAGATAGCATCCACAAGGGAAGGATTTGCGGAGACAGACGTATTCCTTGAAATGCTGGGATTCGATCAGGCAGACATCAGAAGGATAAAGGCGCAGGAAACAAGGATCAGAGGGCAGCAGGTACTGGATTTGGAGTTTAGTGATGCAGATCAGTCTGAAGACGTGGAATCAGTACAAGAATCGGCTGGCGTCGATTGATAAGAAAGCCGCAGAGGAAATGGAGGCCTATATCCAGAGGATAGGAGGTTTCGAAGACCATGCGGAGGAAGTGATCAGGTATGCCTACGCCCTTGCCTCCCGGTACGGGGAAGCAGCTGCCGCCGCAGCCTGTCAGATGCACGAGGCAGTAGCGGAGGCTTCCGGAGTCAGAATACCTCCTGCGGTTCCGGCAGAGCCACCGGATTACAAGGAGGTGGCCAGAGCCGTCAGGGGAACGGTGAAGAACAGTTCCGAGAAACAGATCCCCCGGACGGTAGGAAGGCTGGTGAAAAGGATCGGAGCCGACACAACCCTGAAGAATGCTGAAAGAGACGGGGCACAGTTCGCCTGGATACCAATGGGCGATACCTGTGCTTTTTGTTTGACCCTGGCATCCCGGGGCTGGCAGCATATGTCAAAGAATGCCCTCAAAAACGGCCATGCGGAGCACATCCACGCGAACTGTGACTGCCAGTACGCCATAAGGTTTGATGATAATACCAGCATTGAGGGCTACGATCCGGACAAGTACCTTGAAATGTACGAGAACGCTGAGGGTGATACTCCGAAAGAGAAAATTAACTCCATGAGGAGGATGCAATATGATGCGAATCCAGGTAAATTTCGGGAGCAAAAAAGAATGGCTTATGCTCGAAAAGCAGGTGACAAATCTCCAAAAGATGATATAATAGAAACAGGCAAAGCCTTGACGCAATCTGTTTGGGATGCACTAAAAGAGCAAAACGTTAAGTGTAATCCGGTTCATCCATTAAACGAAGAACTTACGACTGAGCAGATTATAGCAAAGTTACATGGCCGAGATTCGAGAGGACGGTGCTCGTCCTTGGCATTGGCATATGTAGGAAATAGAATTGGATTGGATGTTAAAGATTTTAGAAGTGATGCATCAGTTGAAATCTTTTGGAGAGGAAAAACCAATCAGGACATAACTATACTCGCAAATGGATTTATTGAAAAAGATTTTAGTGATTTTAAGGCAGTAAGCAGACTGATAAAGCACGTTGAAAAAGGGAAAGAGTATTATTTATCTACAGGCGGACATACGGCAATCATTAGAAAGGCCGAAAGAGGGTATGAATACCTTCAATTGCAAGATGATCTGAATTACGGGTGGAGACCATTAAATAATAGGGTTCTTCGAGATAGATTTAGATGCAAAAATAGTCACTCATCGTTCGGGATAAAAATGGAAGAATCAAGCGTAATGTTTGATGTGGATTCGTTAAAAGACAACGAAGTGTTTAAGGAACTGTTAGGGTATATCAATAAGCCATGATAATTGAGAGTTAAGTAAAAATGGTCGAATTTAGGGATTTTGATCCGAATAATGAAAACAAAATATGGTGGCTGGATTTTTTGAAAGCGGGAAATGTACATTCTTTTGCGGGAGATCCGGCTATTGAAAACTGTCTGAAAAATGATACATTTGGTGACTTGACGAAAGAAGATGGTCAGCAGGTCTTATGGCTTGATGATGTAGACGTAAGAGGCCCTTTGCTTTTCTCCTTTGATGGAGAAATAGTGTATGAGTATTACCGCGATTATCCGCAAAATTTAACAGTTGAACAAAAAGAAATTTTTGACAAAGAAAATCCGGAATTGATGAGGTGTTAAACGTACGAGGATGTAGAAGATGTAAACGCCACCGCATCACGCCGGTGGCTTTTTGAATGGAGGGGAGAATGGGGTCTGAAAAAGAAGGAGAAAAAGTTGAAAAACTCCTGGAACTTGCGAATCCAGTTGTGGATTATCTTCAGAGAAACTTCCACCCGCATACTACTATTGTGATTGAGGTCGATAGCATACGGGTAGAAGAGACGTTGACGGCAAAGGTCATCGAATACGGATTGGATTGAACCGACCTTTGATAAACTTCATGTAGAATTGCCCTTTTGAAGAAGAGCAAAGAAATTGATCGCTAATTTCCTGGGGAACGCCATGATAATCATAGGTTTTACCGTCATGGAAAACGATTCGCAAGGTTAACGATTCTGCTTCATAGCCGATAAGTGCGATACTTAAAGATGAAACGGCAATCATATTCATAAAGCGCAACCTCCTTTCATCAAATTTCAGGCTGCGAACCTGATGGAAGGATTATAGCACACAGGCACCGAGGAGAGATCCCCGGTGCTATTGTTTTGGAGGATGGATGAATTACGTCATACACGCCTGTAACAAGCGGATGTGGTACGTGGAGGATTACCTGATCCCTTCGATGAAGGAGCAGGGGATTCCGGACACGGACATAGCCGTCCATATGGATGATAGATACAGGGGATGCCTCTTTGCTACGCTGGACAGCTTCCTGAAATGCGGAAGAAAACAGATCAGCGCCTGGCACCTTCAGGATGACGTGGCGATCAGCCTCGACTTTGCGAGGAAGACCCGTGAAAATGACTCCGGTATTGTATGCGGCTTCTGGCATAGGCATGAAGGAGAGGCAGACCTGAAAGCGGAGACCAGGGGGATAGACATGAGGTATTCATTTCCCTGTATCCGGGTCCCCTGGGAGGTATGTCGCGATTTCGTGGAGTGGTTCTATGGAGAAGCTGCGAAGCGTGATGAGTACCGGAGGTGGATTACAGCAGGGAAGTATGTGGACAGTTTCTTCAGGGATTACATCCGTGAGAAACGCCCCGATGATCCGGTGCTTAACCTCATCCCGAGCATTGTGGAGCATGTGGACTGGCTCATAGGAGGCTCCACCATCAACAAGTGGCGATCCGGGATCTGCAGAGCGGATCAGTGGGAAGATGAAAGCATAATTGAAGACTTGAGAGAACAATTAGCGCTCCGGAAACGGGGCGCTTTTTGAATGGCTACGCGTGCCCTGAACGCGGAAAAAGCACTCTATGGAGGAGAATAAAATGGACGAAACTGTGAAACAGGAAAAGAAAGAAAGCACTCAGGAGCAGAAGACTTTTACCCAGAGCGAACTTAACGCCGTAGTAAACGACAGGCTGAAAAGGGAGCGGGAAAAGTACGCGGATTACGAGACTTTAAAGGAGAAGGCGAAAAAATACGACTCTTACGAGGAAGCCTCGAAGACTGAGCTGCAGAAGGAGACAGACAGGGCGGACAAGCTGCAGAAGGAGCTCGACGACATGAAGCAGGCAGAAAAAGTCCGGACTGTCCGGGAAAAGATATCAAAAGAAACCGGAATCCCCGCCAACCTTTTGAGCGGTAACACGGAAGAAGAGTGCAAGGCCCAGGCCGAAGGCATCAAGGCCTATGCAAGCCCTTCCTATCCGTCATTAAAAGACGGCGGCGAGCCCTCCGGCACTCCGGGAGGCTCGACAGCGCAGCAGTTCGCCGATTGGGCGAACCAGGTGTTTTAAGAGAGGAGAATGAATTATGGCAACTGGAATACCTACCAACAGAACTAATTTACCTATGCCGGTGGCAGTGTCCTCCGAGATACTTAAGAAGACCCAGGAGGCATCATCCATCATGCAGCTGGCCAGGAAGATCACACTTCCCGGAAACGGAGTGCAGATTCCTGTGATCACCGGTGATCCCGTAGCGAACTGGGTGACTGAGACCGGATCCAAGCCCGTGAGCAACCCCAGCCTGTCAAAGAAGATCATGCAGGCCCACAAGCTGGCCGTGATCGTGCCCTTCTCAATGGAATTCAAGAGAGATATGGCGGCGCTCTACAATGCGCTGATCAGCAGGCTTCCGAACGCCCTCAGCAAAGAGTTTGATAAGGCCGTGTTCTTTGGCCCCGCGTCGGTCCTTGCGAACTTCGATGATTTTTCAGACGTAACGGCCCAGAGCCTGTCCGGAAGCGGTGGGGTATATGCGGGGCTTGTCGCCGCGGACACTGATATCTCCGAACAGGGCGGGACCATTGACGGTTATGTCTTCTCACCCCAGGGCCGCGGAATGCTCCTGAACGCCCTGGACAAGCAGGACAGGCCGATATTCATCAACAGCGTCTCTGAAGGGAGCGTACCGAGGATCCTCGGAGCGCCCACATACTTCAGACAGGCTGCGTACAAGGAAGGGGCAGCAGGTGTCGGGACCGCCGCAGGCACTCCTGATATCGTGGGCTTTGCCGGTGACTGGAACCATGCCATGTGGGGAACTGTTGAGGGAGTCAAGGTCGATATCTCCGAGCAGGCCACCCTTACCGTTGAGGAAGGCACCAGCACGACTCAGATCAATCTCTGGCAGCAGAATATGTTCGCGGTCCGCGCCGAGATCGAAGTGGGCTTCGTGGCTGAGAAGCAGTACTTCAACGCCCTTACGAGGAAGCACACCTGATGGTCAGGCTGGTCAACAAGCTTACCGGATCTGATATGTGGGTCGCGGACGACCGTTTGAACGAATACCTGGGGGCGGGCCACAAGCCCGTCCCTGTTCCTGAGACGGCCAAGCCCATGGAACAGAAGGAACCGGAGGAGCCGAAGGAAATCAGGAAACCTGAGATCAGGAAGACTGAAATCAGAAAACCCGTGAAGTCCGGAAGGAAGAAGTGAGGTCATATTATGGTTTATGCAACAGTTGAGGATGTTGAGGCGCGGTTCAGGCCGCTGACACCGGAAGAGACCACCATATGCGAAACGCTGCTTGAAGATGCGGCAGTCAGGATAGATGACTGCAATGCGGACGCAAGCCCGGACAAAAAGAAGATCGTGTCATGCGACATGGTGAAACGCGTGCTGGATACATCACCTGACGGTCAGATTCCTCTTGGGGCCACACAGTCAACCGTGTCTGCACTTGGTTATTCGCAGTCCGTTACATTTGGCGGCGGATCCTACGGAGAACTGAGGCTTATGCCGTCTGAGAGGCGTTTCCTCGGTGCAGGAAACAAGATCGGTTCGTACAGTCCCATTCAGGAACTCGCGCCGGAGGCGGCATCATGATCCGCGGCGTTACTGTTCAGCTCCTCGTCCGCGTTCAGACGGGGACGGACTGGGCCAATAATCCGATATATGCGGAGAACTACGTGCCGGTTGATAACGTCCTCGTTGGCGAGCCATCCACGGACGACATCAGGAGCACCATCGAGATGTTCGGAAAGCATCTGGCGTACACCCTGGGGATTCCCAAGGGAGATACCCATGACTGGACTGACACGAAGGTGATCCTGCCGGAACCCTTTGCGGGAACCTACCAGACCATAGGCTATCCCACTGCGGGGATCGAGGAGAACATTCCCTTGTCGTGGAACAAGAAGGTAAAGGTGGAACGCTATGCCGAACGTTAGGATTGAACTCAACAGCCAGGGAGTCAGAGAACTGCTCAGATCCGGTGAGATGATGGCTATCTGTAAGGAACACGCAGACAAGGCCCTTTCGAATCTCGGTGAGGGCTACGAGGTCACTACTCACACGGGGAGGAACAGGGTGAACGCCGAGGTTGCGGCGGTCTCCTACGAGGCTAAGCTGGATAATTCCAGAAACAATACGATTTTGAAGGCGATAAGATGATCGAAAAGACTATCATTGAGTATCTGAATATCGAAAAGACTGTCATTGAGTATCTGAATGAAGAACTGGATGTGCCCTGCTATCTGGAGATACCGGGGAAGCCCCCTGTCACATTTGTGGCGGTAGAGAAGACGGGTTCATCCGAGGAGAACATGATCATCTCATCTACTTTTGCCGTGCAGTCCTACGCCGGGTCGATGGTGGAAGCCATAGAGCTCAATGAGGCGGTGAAGGACACAATGCGTAAGATCGTGGAGCTGGACAGCATAGCAGCGTGCGACCTCAACTCTGACTACAACTTCACGGACACTGTATCTAAGAGATACCGCTACCAGGCGGTATTTGACATCAAATCTTACAGAAGGAGGTAAGAAAGAATGATCAACAACAATGCGGCAAATGTAAGCGTTGGAAAGCCCAAGGTTGGAGGCTCGATAAAGGTCGCACCTATCGGAACGCCTCTTCCCACTGATGCGGTTTCAGCCCTTGATTCTGCGTTCGAGAACCTGGGCTTCATTTCCGATGCGGGAGTTACGAACAGCAATTCGGCTGAGACTGAGTCGATAAAGGAATGGGGAGGGACGACCGTACTGGTCACCCAGACCTCTAAGGAGGACACATTCCAGTATGCTCTGATAGAGGCTCTTAACAAGGTCGTTCTGAAACATGTGTACGGTGACGAAAACGTGTCAGGAGACCTGGAGACCGGGCTCACGGTTATAGCGAACAATAACCAGCAGGAAGAGCACTCCATCGTCATTGACATGATCCTCCAGGGTGGATACCTGAAGAGGATAGTCATCCCGAACGGCAGGGTCTCAAGTGTGGATACCATAACCTATGCCAGCAATTCTGCCATAGCGTACAACACCACGCTCTTCTGTGCGCCGGATGATTCACAGTATGAGGCGACCCATTACGAGTACATCCAGAAGGCCACGACCCCGCCCGCACCCACGACCTACACGGTCACTTTCAACAGCAATGGCGGGTCAGAGGTCTCTTCCCAGACTGTCGAATCAGGCGGCAAGGTGACGGAACCCGAGGATCCCACGAAGGAGGATTACACCTTCGGAGGGTGGTACAAGGAGGACACGCTCACCACCGAATGGGATTTCACTAACGACACCGTATCCGGCAACACCACGCTTTATGCGAAGTGGACTTCATAAGGAGGGGATATGAAAGGCAAGACGAAAAGCGGGTTTAAGTTCGATGTCAACGAGGCGATGCTTGATGACTGGGAAACCGTGAAGGCGATCGCAGACATGGACAGCGGGGATGCTTCAAGGGCTATCCAGGGCGCGGTGAAATTCGTCAATATGGTCCTGGGAGAAGAAGAGAACCAGCTCATTGACCATATACGCAGCAAGAACGGGGGCGTGTGCCCCCGGGAGATCATGTTCAGGGAAGTCATGGAGATCATCAACTCGGTCAAAGAAACAAAAAACTTACAGTCCTCGCAGGGTTCATAAACCTTGACGAGGACGCTTTGATCTGCGATTTTGCCGAATAATATCATATCTACGATTACAGGAGCCTACGGCCGTCAGTGTGTGCAACGCTGGCGGCCGGTTTGCGGGACGACTCCAGGATAATGATGAGGGCGGCAAACATGAAATTGAACACGAGGGAGCTGTTGCTTGCAAAGATAGCAGACAGCCTGAACGTCCTGATCTGGCAGAACACCGAGGACGGGCACAAGGGGGTGAACATCCCCAAATCGATAATTGATGAGATCAACAGGGATCACAGCAAGGACATTAAGGGCTTTGTGAGTGGGTCCGATTTCGAAGCCGAAAGGCAGAGGTTAATAAATGGCTACTGAGTTAGCAAAAGCATATGTACAGATCATACCCAGTGCTGAGGGGATAAAGGGCAAACTCTCCGGGATAATGGACAGTGAGGCTTCTGCCGCAGGTAAGTCCAGCGGCTCGGCATTTTCAAGTTCCTTTGGCGGCATTGTGGCGGGTGCTGGGAAATTGGCCGCAGCTGCCTTCGGTGCGACTACGGTTGCGGCGGGCGCATTTGCCAAATCCGCTATTGATGCGGGAATGAGCTTTGACAAGTCAATGTCTCAGGTCGCTGCAACAATGGGCGACAATGCGAACAAGATGATCGAGTATAACGGTGAGACAACTGATTCCATGAGCGCCCTTCGGGATTATGCTCAGGAAATGGGGCGGACTACGGCATTTTCAGCAAGCCAAGCTGCAGATGCTTTGAACTACATGGCGCTTGCGGGATATGATGCAGATACTTCCATGAAGATGTTGCCGAACGTGCTGAATCTTGCGGCGGCGGGAGGTATAGAACTTGCTACTGCATCTGATATGGTAACTGATGCACAGACAGCACTGGGATTGAGTATAGATGAAACGTCCGCAATGGTTGATCAGATGGCTAAAGCGTCATCTATGTCTAATACGTCCGTTCAGCAGCTCGGTGATGCGTTTTTAACCGTCGGAGCCAATGCGAGGGGAATAAAAGGTGGGACACAAGAATTATCACAGGTACTTGGTGTGCTCGCTGACAACGGAATAAAAGGATCAGAGGCTGGTACGCATTTACGCAATATCATGCTTGCAATGAACCCCACCACAGATGCGGCTGTTGCAGCATGGAAAAGTCTTGGCGTAGAAGCATATGATGCTGAAGGAAATCTCAAATCACTTCCTGGAGTATTTGTGGAACTTAATAACGCCATGGCAGACATGACATCGCAAGAAAAGAAAGAAACGCTTTCTGCAATGTTTAATAAAACAGATTTAGCATCTGTTGAGGCTCTTCTGGGAACGGAAGCTGAAAGATTTGGGGAGTTGGCAAGAGGCATTAAAGCGGCTGGATTTAACATTGACAGTTTCAAATCATCTTTTAAGGATCTTGGCGGAAACTTCGACCAAATACAAACGGCTGTCAATGCTTTAGGAGATGTTAACCTGACAGATAATCTTCCCAGATACCTTGAATGGTGCGAGGGAGATGCACAGAAACTTGCAGAGGCAATGTATGAGGATTCGGATGCCTCTACTTCATATAATGATATAGTCAATGCTTTAGGCGGAGATCTTAATGTATTACAGCAGGCTCTCGACAATACAACAGGCGCGGCACAGGCAATGGCGGACACTCAGCTGGACAATCTCTCGGGTGATATTACTATGTTCCAAAGTGCATTAGAGGGTCTTCAACTTGCTTTTCAAGAAACAGTGGACGGGCCTTTGCGTGAATTTGTGAAGTTTGGAACGGAAGGCATTTCCAGCATTACAGAAGCATTCAAATCAGGCGGCATTGAGGGCGCACTAAACGAGTTCAGCAACGTCTTGACAACAGGGCTCGATAAAATATTAAAAGGCTTGCCCGAGGGAGTAAAGGTGGTCACGGGGATAATTGAATCAATCGCGTCTCATCTTCCTGAATTGATGGCAACGCTTACCAACGCCCTGATAGATGCGCTTCCGCCCGTTATTGATGGAATCGTAAAAGTGGTACCTGACATAATCAAGGCATTGACGCAGCTTATAGTAATAATTTCCGGAAGACTGCCTGAGATCATAGTTCCTCTTATCAAAGCCATCCCACAGATAATCCCACCACTTGTGCAGGGGTTGATGACAGCCCTTCCAGCATTGATCAACGGGATAATCCAGCTTCAGTTGGGGATTGTAAATGCATTGCCCCAGATTATTCCACCCATACTCGATGCGCTTCCCGACATAGTTGCGATGATCGTTGCAGGTCTTATGGACTGCCTGCCCCAGCTCATAATAGGAATCGTTCAGGTGAATGTGGCGCTCGCAGCTGCCATCGTCCAAAACATTCCCCTGTTCCTGGAAGCAATCGGACAGATTTTCACAAGCGTCATAGGGGTAATTGCAGAAAAGACTGCTGACATCCGGGCAAAGATAGCAGAGACAGCATCGAACGTAGTGACGACCATTCAGACATTCTTGTCGCCATATAACCTGGGCTTCATAGTCGGTCAGGCTATAGCGAGCATAGGAACCGCATTTGAGAATCTGATCCCCAAAACGAAGGAAGTGTTCGAGAAGGCTCTGGACAAGGTAAAAGATTTTGGCAAGCGGCTTAAGTCTGAAGGACCTGAAATGGCGAAGACCTTCGTAAAAGATTTTCTGAATTCTTTCAAGGAATTGGGCAGCGGTCTTTACAAGGCCGGATTGGAAGCGATTGATAGTCTGTGGAAAGGGATCTCCGAAAAATGGGGCTGGCTCAAGGATCAGGTCAAGGGGATGGTATCTTCCCTGACTCAGGGAATAAAGGATGGATTCAATGGTGCTGGATCTTCCAATTCAAGTACCGCGTCAACCACGGCAAAGGCAGTGGGAAGCACGAGCGCCCGGAGCGCAACTGCATTAAGGGCGACTTCTGTGACGAATGAGACCTCCAACACATTCAACAACACTATCACTGTTAATGGTGCCCAGGATCCCGAGGCATGGACGCGGGGATTTGTCCGCACCCTTAACAGGCAGGCCATTATGGCAAACGGGTAAAGGCAAATGGCGACAAAATACTATTGTGAGAACTTATCAATTAAAAGGGATAATGCGACTGTAACGTTTGGATGGTCGCTGCCCTCAGGGCAGAACCCCCAGAAGACGGGCACACTGCAATACAAACTCGTGACCGACGGAAAGGCTGCCAAAAAGGTCAAGTGGGTATCGGTGAAGCTCACGGGGACAGAACTCTGCCCTACCTCGGCCACGATCACCCTGAACCCTGCCCTTTATTATCCCGCCACCGAGGTCAGGCTGGATTCGATAGAATGGCAGGTCAAGACCAAGGGCGGAACGTACCAGGCAGGCCCGTCATTTACATTTGACACTCCCGAAAAGCCGCAGCTTGAAGTGGACGGAGATATGTTCATTTGGGCGAGCGCACAGGATTTCTATCAGAACTCAATTTACTTTCAGGACGTGGAGTACCAGACTACGAACAGCGCCTCAGAAACGGAACCCGACTGGACAGCATCCAGCGTGGAGACCGGGACGGGGACATCATCAGGCTCCCAGTCTTACACGAGCGACGTGGACGGCTACAGATGGTTCAGGGTAAGGGTCCGCGGAGTGCACGGCCCATCGGAATGGGCAACCGGGCACAAATCACATTCGGCACCATATACCGCATCAGAGGTATCCGGTACACTGAACGGAAACATCCTGAGCGTATCCTTTAAGGCGTCTTCAAAGGTCGAGGAGGCCAGGGCATATTACGCCATCGCAACGCCGGGCGCAGGTTATTCCTGTCCTTCCGGGGCCACCTGGGAACCGCTGGCCACATCCGCACAGGTAAGCATGTCGGACACGAATACGATCAGCGGAGTGCTCCCGGATCTGCCCGGAGCAGACGAGGCCCTGTGGGTGAGAGTCGATCTGGTGAACACCACCACGGCCACAGGGAATATCGTCAGAGTGGCGGAAGGAGATCTCACAGCTCCCACGATAAACTCGTTCACACCGGACACGGAAAACAAACAGATCACCATAACCTTTACCAATAACAGCACTGTGCCCGGAGTGTATGTGGCAGCGGTCAGGTCGGACAGGACACCGCTTAAGACTGTGGACGCAGCTACGGGGGAGATCACTTTTGATTATGAAAATTACAATAACGCGAACTTTGGCTTGTTTGTGTATTATGGCAGCGTTACATCACCGACCGCACAGTCCGTCATCGTATGGCAGGCCACTGATCCCACCCTTCCCGTAAAGCCTTCCAACGTATCTGTCGAGAAGAAAGAAGGGACAGGGAAAGTTCAGGTGTCCTGGGAGACGGGGTGGAGCCTTGCGGAAGCCACGGAGATCACGTGGGCTGACGATATGGATGCCTGGGGCAGCAACAAGCAGCCCGAGAGCTATATAGTAAGAGGGACGGATGCCACAAGCTGGCTCATTACCGGCCTTGCACAGGGGAAAAAGTGGTACTTCAGGGTGAGATCCATCAATGAGACCGAAGAGGTTGAGGGACCGTGGAGTGATACGATCCCGGTCAATCTGTCAGAAACGCCTGATGCTCCTGCCGTATGGGCAGAGAATGATGTGATCGCACCGGGTGGCTCCATAGAGCTCGGATGGGCATATGTCACCCGGGACAGCACTCCCCAGAAGGCCGCATACATTTATGTGGACAATGACCCCGAGATCGCGCAAACGGTCGAAGGCAGTGCACAGTCCATATCATTTACTCCGGAATGGAACACCGGAACAGCACATACCATAAAAATAAGGACTCTTTCGGAATCCGGGAACCTGTCCGATTTCTCCGACAGCGTGACCGTGACTGTCGCAAATGCCCCGAGCATTACGGTGAGTACCAACCTGTCAAACGGTCAGCTCCTGGCTATGCCGCTTTCGGTGTCGGCAGCAGGAGCAGGAGACGGAGGGACCACAAGCGTCACGATAAAACGGTACGGTTCGTTTGTGGCGACCCGGCCTGACGGGGAAACTTCGGACGGCTTCGACGGAGAGACTATCTATACAGGGTCATTCACCGGGGAGGTGAGCAATCTATCAATAACTCCTGACGATCTGACAGGCCGGCTGGATGATAAGTGCAGGTACGTTCTTATTTGCGCTGTTTCAGACAGTCTCGGACAGACAGCCACATCGGAGACGGTGTTCACAGTTGTCTGGACGCGTCAGCCTGAAGTGCCGGAAGCAACGGTCACGGTTGATGAGGAAAACGGTATCGCGGTCATAACAGTTGATGAGCCGGACGGGTATGAAGCCGGTGACTACTGCGACATTTACAGGCTGTCAAAGGACAAGCCGGAGCTGATCATCTCCGGAGGATCCTTTGATACGGAGTACGTGGATCCGTTCCCGGCATCCGGAGGCGGCTACCGGTGCGTGAATGTCACTTCAAACGGAGACTATATCGGGGAAGTCTTCAACGCATGGGTTGATGTCTCACATGAGATGAAGATCAACGAAGTGGTCATAGATTTTGATGGGGATCAGCAGGTAAGGCTCCCGTATAACATCGATCTCGGCTCCAAGTGGAAGAAGGACTTTGAGAGGACGGTCTACCTGAACGGATCGGTGCAGGGAGACTGGAACAAGGGGATCACAAGGGATGTCACTGTAAACACGGTCGTCCTGAAAGCGGATGATGAACGGATCCGGATCATGAGGCAGCTTGCGGATTATGCCGGGATCTGCCACGTAAGAACCCCTGAGGGATCGAGCTACGCCGCCGACATACAGATAAGCGAGTCGGGGAGCTACGGGAGCGAGCTCGTGTCATACGATCTGACAGTTTCAAAGGTGCAGCCCCAGGGCTATGACGGAATGACTCTTGCCGACTGGCAGGATGATCAGGAAGAGGGATAAATGGACTGGAGATCAGGATTTACAGCCGAATACCATCTGTTCGTCGTAAACCCGGACACGTGGGAGGATGAACGGGAGATACCAATGAAGTCGGGGTCCATATCCCGAAGTCTTGACGGGAACCTCGCTGAAAGCGCCACGCTTGAACTGACGGAAGACATCAAAGAGTCGTGGGTCAGAGCGTACCTTGTGGCCAGGCAGGACGGCTCGATAGAAAGGATTCCTCTTTTCACGGGGCTTACATCGGTGCCGAAAAGGGATATAGACGGGCGGAGGGAGTCATATAGTGTGGACTGCTACTCCGTCCTTAAGCCCGCCTCGGACAGGATGACGCAGCTCGGAGAATACGTGCTGGCAGGCACACAGGCGGCCGGAAAGGCGGCAGAGTACCTGAAGAAAACCGGGATAAGAGTGGAATACGCAGGGAACTCTCCCGCTCTGGCCGATTCCATCGTTGCGGAATCCGGAGAAACGTACCTCACCATGGCACTGAAGCTCATTGACGCCATCGGATGGCATCTCAGGATCAGCGGAAGCGGAAAAGTAAGCATAGAACCCTACACAAACGATGTCAGGGCTTCATTCTCCGGACTCGACGCGGACGTGGTAGAGCCCGAAGTGTCTGACTCCAGGGACTGGTACAGCTGCCCGAACGTGCTGAGGGTAGTCGGGAGCAGCCATTCTGTCACAGTGAGGGATGATGCAGCGGTCAGATCGAGAGGGCGTGAAATATGGGCCGAGGAATCAGTAACGGAGACACAAAGCGAAAGCCTTACTGATTATGCGAGACGAAGGCTTGCCGAATTACAGCAGGCCACAAAGACCATTGAGTATACAAGACGGTTCAACCCTGATGTCAGGCCGGGGGATCTGATAAGGGTAAGTTATCCCGGGATCGGGATAGACGGCAAATACAGGGTAATATCTCAGGACATAGAGCTGTCTTACGGATGCAGAACAGGCGAGGTTTCCTATGAACAGTAATATCAGAGATTTCATAAAGGCCATACAGAATGCAAATAAAACTGCTACTTCTGCTTACGACACGGCAGCGAGGGTCACAAGAGTGGAAGGCAGCACAGCGTGGGTCCACGTCGAAGGAGGCGTTGAGGAGACCCCTGTCGAGATGTCCATCTCCTGTGAGCCCGGGGATGATGTCAGGGTCCGCATAAATAAGGGCGCTGCATATATCATCGGTAATAATACCAACCCGCCGACGAATGACAAGGCCGCAGTCCAGCAGGTCATGAACATATCTCAGATAGCCAGACAGACAGCCACAAAGGCGTATGAATACCTTCAGTCTCTTTTTGATGAGTTGAGCAAATACGTGGCAAAGGGCACCAGCAGCATAGGCATACTGTCAGAGGTGATGACGAAGACCGAGGACGGGGTGGAGATTTACCAGAATAAAGAGCACGGGGCATTCTACGTGAATGTTTCAGATGACGGATTGAAGGTTGAAAGAGACGATAATGGCTCCGCAGATGAATGGGCGCATATATCTGATCATGTGACATTTGGAAAAAGGAGTGGAAACACCATCGGACCGTATTCGTTTTCACATGGTTTTTCCAATGCGTCTGGTTATGCGGCCTTTTCAGAAGGAACAGGCTCGACCGCTTCTAATATAGGCGCACATGCCGAGGGAGCTTCGATGGCTTCCGGTCCGTATTCTCACGCAGAAAATGCCGGCAATACCGCTTCTGGTGAGTACTCTCATGCTGAGGGATCCGGATCTCAAGCCATAGGTGCAAAATCGCATGCGGAAGGGGCGTCGATCGCAGAGGGGGGGAATTCTCATGCTGAAGGTACGACAAGAGCAAAAGGTGATTACTCCCACGCCGAAGGAAGCGGATCTGCGGCTTACGGGGCTCAATCACATGCGGAGGGCTATAGCATTGCTGGAGATGCAAACGATGGAACTAAAGGGTTTAGAGCTCATGCTGAAGGGATGAGTACAGCTACCGGGGATTATTCCCATGCCGAAGGGTACAACACACTTGCCGGAGGAGCCCATTCTCACGCTGAAGGATCCGGGACTCAGGCTCTCGGAGAGAATTCACATGCCGGCGGAGCGAATACTACCGCGGGTTACGCCAATCAAACAGTTGTTGGTTTTTCGAATGTAAACAGGGGCGATACTATATTTGAAGTTGGTGGCGGAAGCCAGCAAGGTGGCGGGAACGCCTTTGATGTAACTTCGGATGGATTTATACGTACAGGTTATGGCTATACAAAGATCGCTTTCGGAGTAAATCCGGATCCGGCAAAAAACGAGTACGGATATTATATACCTAATGGGAACTCGTATACTTTCGTCCCCTGGATCACTCAGGACACGACATACACCGCAGGAACAAATATTGATATTACAAATAATGTCATTTCTGCTCCAAATGTAGCACCGATAGTAAACGGTAAGGTCCCGGAACAGTACCTCCCGTCATATGTTGACGACGTAATCGAGGGCTATTACAACTCAACAGACGGAAAATTCTACGAAGAATCCACTTATCAGACAGAGATCGCAGGTGAAAGAGGGAAGATCTATATTTCCCTTGATACTGACAAGTCATATCGATGGAGCGGGACTGTATTTGTTGAATTGACCTCAGGAGGCGTGGTATACTCCGCCGGATCCGGTATTGATATTTCGGCCACAAATGAGATCAGCGCGGATAACACAATAGCCAGGATGACGGATCTGTCCGGATATTTACCCCTGGCCGGCGGAACAATGGCTGGTGCAATAAATAGTCAAAATATTGTACCGGCGACAGACGATTCGTATCGTTTGGGAAGCTCCACCAGCAAGTACAATAGTGCATATGTGAAGCGTATATACAATCTGGCAAGTATTGAGAGTACGACAGATGGAAGTAAAAGACTTCTTGTTCCGGCTAAATCAGGTACTATTGCTGTAAACGAGGATCTGCCGAATGTCGTTGGAAATCTAATAGCTGTCAATCCGGTTTTGACGAGCGGAACGCTTATAGCAAACGTCACTATCAGCGGAGTTTCGACAAACCTTTACGCACCATCTGGCGGGTCTTCTTACACCGCCGGCGACGGAATTGATATTTCCAACGACGAAATTTCAGTCGATAGTACAATCGCCAGAGTCTCTGCTATTCCAGACGAGCTTGCCGATCTTGCAGACGACAGCACCCATAGACTCGTAACAGATACGGAAAAGAGTACGTGGAACGGGAAGCAGGGTGCTCTTACTGCTGGTACTGGTGTTGCGCTGTCTTCTGCGAATACAATTTCTATAAAGTATTATGGCTCACATGCTGAAGCTGCATCTGGAGGGGCAAACAATAATAAACGTGAAGGAATGGCTGATTCTGGAGACGGTATGTTCCTAACCGGATCGTATAACGATTCAAACGCGCCATATACTTATGGAAACATTATAAACATTAATGGTGGCGGAACTGGACAGTTGTTCCTTGGCTGGAGAGGAGATAGCAACACGGGTCCTCTTTATTATCGTTCGCATAGAGATAACGCGTCAGCAGCCTGGGGTCCTTGGAAGCAAATAGCTTATACCAGTGATATTCCATCAGTTGGAAATGGAACGCTTACTATTCAGAAAAACGGAACGAATGTCCAAACTTTTACCGCCAATCAATCAGGGAATGCTACAGCGAATATAGTTGTGCCGTTTGATTACAACGCAACAACAGTAGGAAACGACGACCAAGGTTTCAAAGGAGCTCCGCATTACGGAACATTTAACAGCAGTTCTTCAGTAGGGACGCTAATGGGCGATGACGGCGTATATATGTTTTTGCCATATCAGACAAATAGCCTTTCTTATGGGTTCGTTCTTGCCTGCAACGATGACGGAAACCAATTCTATTTAGGATCGCTGACTGGAGACGACGATGACGACGCTATTAATTGGACGCGTATATACCATGACGATTATCATCCGTTAGCCGGGAAAGCAGATTTTATAAAGTTTCCCAGGAACGCGGTGGATTATAACACCGCAATGAGATCTCGTGCGGCAGAAACTGTAGCATTTGATGAACTTAGCGGAACAACCGGCAAACCATCTTATATTTCAACGTTTACAAATCCGTGGTTTAATTTAATAACGATGCACTCGGCCGACGCAAACTACGGATCGCAGTTGGCAATTCCCATGACCGGTTTTACCGCTCCCGCATGGAGATATTTTGCAGGTAATAATTTTGGTAGTTGGGAATATATACCGTCGGCGGATGCGTTGAGCGTTGGCAATTCAAGTACGCCTGTATATTTAGATAACGGGAAGTTGAAGGCTGGATCGGCATTACCTGATGTTTCAACAAAAGTGTCCAAGTCCGGCGATACGATGACTGGTAGTTTATTAATCAATAGTAACAGCGGCGAACAGGTTGTCCGAGTACAAAGTACTAGATCTGGTGTTACTAGAGATATAGGAATGATGGTCGGAAATAGCTCTAGGAATGAGGGTTTATGGTCGTATTCTAAAGGTGCGTGGATATTGTATAATGATACGGACGGAAATGCATTTTTTAACGGTTCGTTAAAGGTTACAAACGCCTCTTCAAATAGTGCAGCAATACGATTGGATCCTAGCGCCATCGATGGATACCCATACTCTAACTCCTCAATTAACCTTGACGGTGGCGGAACGGGTTCTATTTCTATGACCGGGTATATAAAACTTGCGAATTCTGGTTACACGTCTGCCAATACCAGAGCTAATTATTCCGGAGTAATTAACCCATCATCAACGGTTAATACTTATATCAAAATCAACTCAGTTGTTAACAGCACTATCAGTAAAGCGCAGTGGGCGCTTGTGTTTTTATCTTCTGGAAATACGAGTTTTTACGCATTAAGGGTATTGAGAAAAAATGATAGCGGCACGCTTCAATCGGTAAATGCGGCGTCAAACGGAACAAGCATAGTTACGATAACCCATGATCCCACTTATGGAATACGATTACAAAATACAAGTTCAACGGCATATGTATATTACGCAATATTTGTGCTATCAACGTAGTAAGAAAGGAGAAAAACAATGACTTACATCGTAATGGAAATTCAGGCACCGAAGGAAGGAACTGCTGTTACTCTTGTGACCGCGCATGATACGCTTAATAACGCGAACGCGAAGTATCACGCAATTCTTTCCGTAGCTGCGGAATCGCAGGTTTATAACCATAGTGCAGTTCTGCTCACTTCGTCGGGCGACAATCTGAAGAGCGAAGGATACACCCACGAACAGCCGGCAGAGTGATTGCTACTCTTAAGGTCTTTCTAAATAGCTCAAAAAAGTATTGACAGGGCGTGATACAATACAAATAAGAAAGGTGCTGCCCGTACAGCAACGGTTAGCCCTTACAATTGGTTAGTTAAGAAAAATAACCGCTTGTTTGTGAGGCTGGGCGGTTATTTTCATGTCTATAGCACCCGAGTCAATTCTGATACTTTCTGATACTATCTTCTGAGATATAATGTAAGCTGAAGAAAGGAAAAAGAAAAGGAGATCGCTTACAGGGCGGTCTCTTTTTTCGCATAGAGAAAGGAGAAGCCATGAATTTAACAAACGAAGAAATGACAGTGATCACCAAAGTCCTTATCAGACAGCTCCTGCAGGACGAGAATGCTATTGCGGCAATGCAACAGGAACTCCAGAAGCAGAGGGCGGAGCAGAAAGAAGAGGAATGAGATGGATATTTTCTTGACGATAGCGCCATCAATAATCAGCGGTCTTTTTGCCGTCGCAGTCTGCCAGATTTCGCAGGCGGCGGCACGGAAGGACAACATCAGTATCATGAACCAGAAGATGGCCGTGTTTGAAGCAAAGTTTGACAGCCTTAAAGAGGCGGTTGATAAGCACAACCAGCTTGTAGAGCGAGTCTTTATCCTTGAAGGGAGGACGGATGTTCAGGAGGAAAAGATCAGAGTCGCAAACCATCGGCTCGAAGACATTGAAAAAAAGATGGCTTGAAATATTGGGATATATCCTGCTGGTGATACTCTGCCTGATCGCATGGGTGATCATCCCGCTGATCGGAGCTCTGATGGGGATTGGGGTATGAAGGACCTTTTTATGTTCCTGGTCGCGTTTGCGGTACTTATAGCGGTGCTGTGCTTTATGGGATATGTGGCGCAGGGAGGCACGATGGAGATAAGCGTATGGTGACAATAAATCCGGAACCCTATATTGAAGAAGATCACATCATGACCACGACCGAAGGGAAAGCGGTCATAAAGACACGAAAAAGGCGTAGGCTCAGGGGATTAGATAAGTACGTAATCTTTTGCATCTGTCTCCTGATCATCTATACCATAGCGGAGTTTGTGACATCCACAGTGACCGGTGTCGAAAAATCCACCCTGACCCTTGCAGTTTTTGGGTTTTTCGGAGCTCCGGAGATCATCGGGTGCGCCTTAATTAAGATATTCAAAATAAAAAAGGGGGAATCATGAAGATTGACTGGAAGAAAAAGCTTGCAAGCAGGAAGTTTTGGGTGGCGCTGACCGGATTCGTGACCGCGATCCTGGTCGCGTTCCATGTCGGCCAGAACGACATAGCCCAGATCGCCGCAATAATCATGGCTTTCGGGACCCTGATCATTTACATTTTTTCTGAAGGTGCAGTGGATGCTGCAGCTGCCGGAGCCAACCAGACCCTATCAACCACCACAAGCACTACGGAGAAAAACATTTCCACGGTGATGAGCAAGGATCTGAACGCCGAACAGGACCAGAAACAATCTCAAAAGGGGATCACCGGAGGATGATGGGATGACGGACATTATCGATGTCAGCAAATATCAAAAGACCATAAACTGGAGACAGGTCCCATATGACACTGCGATCATCAGAGTGGGATACCGCGGAGGACGGACCGGAGCAATAGAAGCGGATCCTTACGCTGCGGCCAACCTTGTAAATGCGAGAGCTGCAGGAAAGAGGATAGGTATATATTTTTTCACCCAGGCCGTGACCATAGACGAAGCCCGCGAAGAGGCGGACTATGCCTGCGACCGTGCCGGGAAGCTCGACCTGCCCGTATATGTGGACAGCGAGTACAGCAATAAGAACCACACAGGCAGAGCAGACAGATTATCGAGAGATGCGCGGACTGTGTGCGTGGTTGCGTTCTGCACCCGCGTCATGGAGAGGAGCTTCAAGGCAGGTGTGTATGCTTCCCAGGACTGGTTCAAACACCAGCTTGATTACAGCAAGCTGTCCTCCTACTCAATTTGGGTGGCGAGATACAGCGATCAGGCGCCCACATACCCTCCGAAGTATGAGCTCTGGCAGTATACCAGCCAGGGACAGTGTCCGGGTATCACCGAACGGTTCGACCTCTCCCGGCCTTATGGTCAGGCCGAAAAGAAAAAGGTGCTAATAGCCCAGGCCAGCAAGGGAGAGACCGGGATCCGGGGACAGATCGCGGGAAACCAAAATGGGAAGGAACTCAACATCAGGGATTACTATGAACATCCCAAAGGATGGCGTGGCTTCCGGCATCCTGAAGCGATGGTATGTGCCCGGATAGCCTATGCCGCTCTCCGGGCTGTCCAGAATCCCCGGATAGGGTATGATCAGGGAGACCGGAACTCTCTGTACATAGCATCCCAGAAGTACGGATTTGATCCCGGGGAAGTAAAGATAGACGTGGAATGCGACTGCACATCCCTCACAAGGGTGTGCTGTGCTTATGCCGGGGTGAAACTTCCGGATTACAACTCTGCCACTATGCCGGCGGTACTGATCAAAGCAGGGTTCAGGGAGATCGGACTGGATGATCTCAAGCCGGGGGATCTCCTGTGTACCAAAACTAGAGGGCACGCGTGCATAGTGGTGCAGTCATGATATCGCACCGGGAAGGTCAACCTCCTCACCGGCCCGTTACGATAAAGGGGGGAGCTTCTCCCCGCCCCGATCCCCCGGCTTACGCCGGGGGATATTTTACAACAAAATACTCCAACTTTTACTCCAACTTACTTATGAAAAAAAGCCCTTGATTTTTCAAGGGCTTTTTCAACGGAATGGCTTAAAATCGGGTTTTGTGAACAATAAAACACAATCTCAAGTACAAGCATTAATCCCGTCGGGGTCAAGCTAAAGCGCGTAAATACGCGCTTTTTATTTGCCCGTGTTGCAGGGAGTGTTGCATAATACGCTAATACTCTTTCTGATTTTCACTTGAACGACCCTCCAAAAATGGTGCATCGTACAACACAAATGGCTCCTTGTTGAGCAAAGAACTTTCTTTTTTGTTGGTTTAATGGAGAAGAAAAGACAATCCAAACTAATGCATGCTCAAATCAATACGTCTCAAGAAAAAAATATGAAACTGTGGTTACAGATTACAAAACAGAAGATCATGAATCAGTCCAGAGCACTCTCGATACTCGGATTTCCCGGAGCTGAAATCATCGCAGGTTTTTCCACTCACCTTCTTCCTGAGAATGTCGATTTCAACGAATCTCTATCTGCGAAAGAATACTTCTCTGCTTTTTACGAAGGGTTGAATAGAAGATCTGATGATCCGATTAACAGTCGCTTGAATTATGGTTACGCTGTTGTCCGAAGTTATATAGCACGAAGTCTATCTGCAACAGGATTTCATCCAACTTTCGGAATTCATCATAATAGTCAGCTAAATGCATTTAACTTGGCAGACGATCTGATTGAGCCTTACCGTGCCATTGTTGATCTCGTGGCTCATAATAATATTGGCTCGAATGTGATTCTAAACAAAAATGAGCGACGAGAATTGGCTCACGTACTTCACAATGCGTGTATTGTCAGTGGGACAAAAGTTAATGTTATGACTGCAATTGATATGATGTGTGAAAGTTTGAAGCGAATCATTTTGGAAAAATCAGAAGAAGATCTTCTGTTACCCACCATCATACCGATTGAGAGCATGGAGGGTATCACCGAATGAGACTGATTGTCATACTTAGTCCCACTGATAAGTGGGGAACCAAAACAGAATATACTAATTTACGAAAGTTTCTACAAAAAGATGGGTACATCAGAATTGCCCCGGAAGTATTTATGCGGATTGTTCAGAACCGAAAATCTTCTGAAAAGCATTATCGACGTATCGTTGAATATGCACCCCGGACAGGCACGGTCCGATTGCTTCGTCTTACTGAAAATCAGTATAACAACATTTTTATGGTTTCCGGAGAAATGGATTACCAAGAAAAAGTTGTTGGAGCCAATTGCCACATTATGATATAATGTTTATTAAGAACTCCAACAAAAACATCAAGATATTGTGAAGAAGTCAAAAATGAAACAAGATGTAATACTTGAACGACCCTCCAAAAATGGTGCATCGTTCAACCAAATGTTTTAGGCCAAGCGATGAACCGATGGCTGGAAAGCAGAGGGTACCAATGAATAAGCCATATTTCATGACAAATAAGTCGTGGTATGTAGCAATACCGCCAAAGAAAAGAATACCGGAGCGCCCTGACATCGATATAGCACTTACGAGAAAGGCCGAAGATGATGAAAAGGCTGTAATCTCATACGAGAAGTATTACGGTTTGGGAGTCGGCGGAGCACTTTATATGGATAAAGGTGCGGTCATCGAAGATCAAATATACATTGATCAGGAAGAATGTATAAGATTACAACAAATATATGACACAATAGACGAATGATTAAGCATCGGAATCCCCAGTGCTTTTACTTGAACGACCCTCCAAAAATGGTGCATCGTTCAACAGTCAAGGGAGTGGTTTGAAAGATTGAGGAGGAAAGGGTATGAGGGAATTATATATTTTAGGGGCGACCATAATTGCGCTGGCATATATCACGATACCATTCACCTATCGGCTTATTAAAGACCAGATCCTTAATCCGAAGGTTCCTAAGAACCGGAAGACAGGGTACATACCCAGTTGTTATCATCGTCATTCCAAATGATTTTTTGACACTTTACAACACGGAATAACACGTTTTTCTGTGATATAGCTTGAACGACCCTCCAAAAATGGTGCATCGTTCAACTTTGACGGAGATATTGCTTTAATAAAGGATTTTGCTGATGCCTTGAACAAAAATGTAAATCAAAAGTCTCATATGCGAAAGAAACCTGTGAAATTAAGCGTAAGTTATTTAATGGAGGATGACACATATGCAATGGGAGTAATGTTATAATTAATGGGTTTGCATATCGTAATAGAGAATTATTGAAAAAAGATTATGAAAAATGCTTGAAAGAAAGGCTGTTTACACAGGGATCCACGTATCTTGATATTCCAGTCCATGAATCTGCGCATGTATTGGTGTTTCTTGATCAACTAAAGATAAAGGGTTTAGATGAGGCTGTTTTTGGGAAGGATGAAACTCAAAGAATAAAAACAATTAAGGAAATTCTATCTAAATATGCCGCGCGTAATACAGATGAACTTATAGCAGAATCGTATGTTAAATATAAAAACGGAACATACGAAGAAAAAGTATTGAAAATTTTGAAGTATTGTGGTATTCTTTAACCAAAGGGGAGGGCGAAGATATGACAAAAAGTAGAGATCTCACTCTTTGGATGGATTTTTTAGATAAGGCGCATTACGATAAAGAAAACAATCGTACTGTCTTCGATGATGATGTGCCTAAAGAAGCGATAGAGAGTTACGAGAAATGGAAAAAGCAATATCATTAAATATGATGTAAAGGCCACCGCATCGCGCCGGTGGCTTTTTGAATGGAGGGGAGAATGGGATCTGAGAAAGAAGGAGAGAAAGTAGAAAAACTCCTGGAACTTGCGAATCCAGTTGTGGATTATCTTCAGAGAAACTTCCACCCGCATACTACTATTGTGATTGAGGTCGATAGTATACGGGTAGAAGAGACGTTGGCGGCAAAGGTCATCGAATACGGATTGGATTGAACCGGCCTTTGATAAACTTCATGTAGAATTGCCCTTTTGCTTGAACGACCCTCCAAAAATGGTGCATCGTTCAACAAATCCAGATAGGTCATCATACGAAGCAATAATATGCAGTTCGCCAAATGGGGAACCATATTTAGTTGAAAATAAAATGAATGGTGGGAGCTATAATTTCTGTAGCCCACAATATACTTTTTCTTTGGATTTTATTTCGAGTAGGTTTGCACATCTTTATGCAGATGTAATACCGGCTGCTCGTTGGGGGGAATAATCGTGAAAAAGACAAGTGAGTTTATTGTTGTTATCATTATAGGGATAATAATGCTTGGGTGTTCAAGTAAAGGCAATATGACGGAGGAACTAAAAGGGTATATTGACAATAATAGAGAAGAACTTTTTGATATTGCAACTATTTCATATGATCTGCTTTCAGAAGAGAATTATGGCATATTTGTTGACGAAGATAATGAACTAAAGCTTTATACTTCGAAAAACGGAGAATATATTGATGCAAGTGAGATTGACGGAACAGACTATGAGCATTTGGAAGTTATACGGAATTTCATTAATGATAGTTGTATTAGCAGCATACATTTATTTCCCGCAGACAGAGTGATAAGTTTTGATAATAACAGATCTGATGAAAATGCAGTAAAGGATGATTCCTATATATGCATGTATATTGATAATAGTGATTTTAATCGCTATAAAAGTCATACAATTTATAGCATGTATTTTGTAGAGTCAGATGTTATTTCTGCATTTCGTAATCCTATGGAAGCATATAATGAAGGCGGTTTTGGTAAAACGGAAAGTAAGGATAGCATACGCTGGGTAAGTGATCACAGGTTTGATATTATTGGAATCATAAAAGGGGAACCGCCGGTCAGATATGAAGCCGAGGTTATTAAGGCTTGTGATGGAATCCTGCTATGCCGTGAATATACAAAATATCCGCTTTGGTTAGTATTTCTCGCAGGTTAAGAGAATGAATATATATGATGCTGGGGGCAAATGGTCTCTACTTGAACGACCCTCCAAAAATGGTGCATCGTTCAACAATATGCAGAGAGATATGGGGGCAAGGTTGAGGATTGGCAGCACGTGAAAGGTTTTGGTAAGTTAGCTACTCCAGATGGTGATTGCGATGCGGAGATACATTGGTCACAGTGTGAAGGGATAGGAAAACACGAATTTTTTATAAAAAAATGGCTGGAATAAAAGCAGGAATAAAAGTAAAATATATTGCAAAAGATATGGTTGCAATGAAGCATGGCAAGGTGTATACGATCCTATCTGTTGAGAAAGGATGGTATCGCATTATGTCGGAAATTGGCGAGGATTATCTCTTTCCGCCAGAGGCGTTTGAGGTCGTGGAAGATGATGAGGGATGATTACTTGAACGACCCTCCAAAAATGGTGCATCGTTCAACAATAACAATGATGAAATAGAAGGAACTAATCTTGCTTTGTTATAGTGGAGGAACAAGCGCCTTTAAGAATAGGTGATACAATGATCAGTTTTGAAGAGTTCACAGGCTTGTATAATGCAGCTCAGGGAGAACCGGAGTTTGAGCTATACTTTAGCGATAATGAGAAGTCATACATGATTATTAAATATGATGATCATGTTTCTTTTCAGAGGGGTGGCTTTGATGACGGGAGCGGAGAGTATGACTATCCTACTCTGGAAGAACTTTATCATGTTGAATCTGTAGATGGTATTTGTCTTAAAGATAAATGGAACATTATTGAAACGATTATAGCGGATGGGACTTATGATCTGTCGATACAGGAGGAACTGGACTCTTTTAAGGTGTTCCGAGACATACATTAAGGCAAATAAAAAGACAGCCGTTTGCTTGAACGACCCTCCAAAAATGGTGCATCGTTCAACCCAGAGGGAACCTTCATGCTGAAGAATGACAATAAGGCTGGGCTTGTGGTCAGAGCCGATAAACCGGAGTTGATTGATTTCAGGATAGATCTTGATACTTTTGTCGAGAGACGTGGGGGTTTAGACTTTTCCAAGTTTGTAACAAAGAAGATAAAGTATTAGTTAGAAGAGGCATCCACGAGGATGCCTTTTTGCCTGAAAATCTGTGCAGATTCTCGATTGCGTAGTAAGCGGTTAATAATTCGGCGGATAGGCTCCGCCAGGTAACAAGTTCATAATGGATCTGACATATAGACTACGTTTTGGTGTCACACTTTAGGCAAATGCACTACATTTCAGTGTGACACGGAAAGGAGATGCACTCAATGCTTTTAAAGACAAAAGTGTTTATTGATGCTGAAAACGTATCTGTGTCAGACTTTGAAAGTAAATATAAAAAGAAAATAAGGAAGTTCGCCAAAAATCATGGGTTAAACTTTAATGATTTTGAGTTTAGGGCGTATGCTGTAGAGAGCACTCCTACAAGCAGAACATGGAATGCTGAGGGAGTAGACATGAAAAAGATTCCAGGAGATCCTGCAAGTAATAAGGCTGATAACCAGATAGCAAAGGAATTGTATGATCAAGCCGGAAAAGGAAATGTATGCCTTTTGGTGACTCACGATAAGGGACTGCAAGAAAGAGTCAACGAAGCAATGAATAATGTATATGTCTTTGACGAGTGATAGTGATTCTTGAGAGAACCACCGTGGTATCATGTTATCATTACCGGCTTTTTTGGATTATTCTTGTCCAAAGAAACCAATGATGATGAAAAACTATCGCAAAAGGTATACAATAAATAGTTGAGTAATCATACAACAACAGAAGCGTCCGTATTCCATAGATTACGCAAGGAGGGCCACTATGAGCACAGCGAAAGAAACAGAAGTCGGGAAGAAGGAACAGGTCAAAGAGGTAAAGGCTGCCACTGGAGCCAAAACTGCTAAGACTGGCAGGAAGAAGGCTGAAAGCGCAACTAAGACTAAGAAAACAACAAGAACAAAGGCTTCGAGCGCAAAAAAGACCACTAAAGGATCCTCAGCAAAGAAAACCGGGACAGCTGCAAAGGCTAAGACTGGGAAGACCACTACAAAGAAAGCTACAACCACGAAGAAAACAACAAGAAAGGCGACCGGAAGAAAGAAAACTACTGATGCCGGGAAGAACATTAATGTTGTTATTCAGTTCGCCGGAAACGACATTTCTGTGAACAAGATCGTCGCCAGTGTATCGAAGGCAGCTTATGACTCGGCAAAGAAGGAAATAGGGATATTCATCCAGCCCGATAATGGTGTTGCGTATTACACTGTTGACGGGAACGGTGGGGATGATTTTAAGGTGGAGATCTGAGTTATAGCAGATGATTGATACAACCTTTGACTTTACAACCGATTCTCCAGGGTATTGGGACGGATTTTGGGAGAAGAATGAGCTTTTGGGGTGCGGCGGATCCGACCCTGATATAGCAAGTCCTACTCTCAGGCGGTATCACAGGCTTTTCTGGAGCCGGTAGCTTCCCTGTGGGGAAGTGATGGAGCTTCAAGAGGAAAAAAGCCAGTATTACCTTAAATGGAAGGACTTTTACTTTGGCAGTGACTCAATAATAGTGGAGTTCCGCTACTATAATTACATTCATATGGTAGAGCAGATCAAACAGAGATTGCCAGATTACAGAGCATTTTACTTGAACGACCCTCCAAAAATGGTGCATCGTTCAACGACGGAGAATTCATACCATTCACCCCGAAGCCAAGAGAAGGTAATGAATATGGCTAAAAGAGCTTTAAGAGATAGCATTAACATATTTGGAAAAGATTCAGCGAAATTCAGCAGAAGAACATATAACAACTATGAAAAAAAGAAACTGCTTGATTACATGCGGAGTTTTGAGCCGCATGCCTCGATAGGTAAGGTTGACGATTGCGTTACAAGAAACGAAACAAAGTTCGAAAATGTTGGCTATGAGGTAGATGGATATATATGGACAGAGCAGGATGCGTATCATGTTGAACATTACAATGCAGCAGTAACAGATGAATTTTTCGAAACAGCAATAGAAGCATAAAAGCACCGGGATCCGGTGTCTTGAACGACCCTCCAAAAATGGTGCATCGTTCACCCGAGATTCATACCAATTTGTGTGCAAAGCACACCCAACCGACATTTAACTAACAACCAATAAAAAAGAGGAACAAGACATGAAACTGAAATCTATAATAAGTATCATCATTTTAACATGCATATGTGTCACCATGATTGATACAAATACAGCATTTGCAGCAGAATTAAACAATGATGTGTCAGAAATGATTATCGAAAATGAAGAAACCAACGAGGAAGAAACAGAAAATGAAGATGAAGATATCAATCTCATATTACAACAAGACAATACATCAACTAATCAAGAAGATAATATTGAATTAGAAAACAACACAAATAATTCTAATGAAAATAACACAGAATATGATTCATCATCTGATAATAGCATACCTATCACATACGATGATGATAAAGAATATGCAGAACCCGAATGGAAAAATGTAGATATATCACATTTACTATACACCACTGGTGCATTTCCAGAATACAATGCCTTTGATTTTTCTGGACTTCCCGAAATAGATATTTTTGACAAACTTGCCAATGTAGATGAATTTTCAAGTCTCATTTATGATGCAATAAAAAACAAAACAAATCTCTCTGATATTAGTAAATATCAACTGACAGAAAATCAAATATCAACAAGAATAGCCACAGTCATAAATCAGACACCTGAATTCTTTTATGCAAATACTTCGTATCAATATTACCGAGACGAAAATGAAAACATAATTCAAATTATATTGTTTCCTGACAAAATATTTGAATCAAATACCTCTATAATACAACCATTTATATCTACAAGACGAAACACGACTACTATGGATTGGCCAGAAAAAGAACAAATATTAGAAAACAGAGCAAACGAGATAATAAGTCAAATCAATCCTGACTGGAACGATGAACAAATAGCTTTGTATTTGCATAACTGGTTAGCACTGAATTGCGAATACGACTATGAAAACAGTACAGACAACGGTAATGCATATGGAGCAATAATTAATGGTAAAGCTGTCTGTGCAGGATATGCCAGGGCATATCAATATTTGCTCGAAAAAACAAATATTCCATGTAGTCTTATTGGTAGTGACACTTTAAATCATGCATGGAATCTAATAAACATTAATGGTCAAAATTATCATGTTGATGTAACTTGGGACGACTTAACAAATAATCATATATGTCGATATACATACTTTTTAAAGAGTCAAGCTTACATCTACAACTATCAACACGATTCAACAGATTGGATTATACTGCCATCATATTCAGATGCCTATGACAAAATACAAACCAGCACAGACCATGATGATTATTATTGGAATGATGCATTGACACCAATCATTCAAAAAAATAGCAAAACCATATACTGGGCACGTCAATCAAAAATGTCCATACACAACTACAATGATAATACAGATACACCTCTAAATTGTATTGACATCCCAGACCAATTGGTATATTCCAATTTACTAGATGACAATCTAATTGCAGGATATAAAAATACTATTTATTTAAGTCCCTTTTCGGAATTGTGGGTCTGTTATCTAGCTCGACCTTATACTAAGCCTCATCAGGGTATAATTCAATACCCATAGTATTAAAATAGGTATTGTCCGAGTAGTAAATTGAATATACAGTGTGATAAGCACTCATTTCAAGATAAGTAGATTTTTATTTTGAAAGGGGTGCTTTTCTTTATGGCATTATCTGATGAAGAACTACAGGATATTATAGAGCGGTTAAGTCCTGAAGATAGAAAACAGCTACTCTCTCAATTAGGTAGGCGAGTTGAAGTAGATAACATAGCGAATCCGACTAATGCAACAGGTGAAAAGACCAAGCCAAAGGTAGAGCCTAAGACAGACGGGTCAAAAGTGTACTGCTGTCCTATTTGTGGAAGTGCCTCATATAAGAAAAAAGGCTATACAAGGCAAGGTATGCAAAGGTACTTATGCAAAGATTGTGGTAAGTCATTTTCAGAGAACTATGGCGATAGCTTAAGGTACAGTCATTTGACCAAGGAACAATGGCTGATATTGTTTAGAGGTATCGTCAATAATCATTCATTAACTCGTATAGGGCAAGACGCAGACATATCGCCCTCAACAGCTTGGGCTTGTAGAACCAAGATAAATCAAGCCATAGCAACTATGTATGGATATACTGACTTATTTCAAGGAACAACCGAGGCAGACGAGTATTATTGCAGAGCAGCCTTCAAAGGCAAACGTGACCCAGAGTTCTTCATTTATACTTTGGAACGTATGCCGAGACATCATTATACCTACGCAGAAAAGATTGAGTGGCTACAACGTCATGGTTTATATGATTATGTCATGGGTAAATATGATAATACTGATGCTACAAGAGATAAGAACGGAAGAACAGACTTTGATAGGTTCTTAGACCCTAAGATGAAAAGGGGTATCAGCAACGACCAGATATGTATATTGACTTTGGTTGATGATACTAACCGATTATATCTTGAACCCGTATCAGTAGGTAGACTTGAAAAGGCTATGGCTAAAGAGAAGTTAAAGCCTCGATTCATTCCAGATAAGTCGAATGTATTAGTGACAGATGACCATAATGCTTATAACAGAGCATTATATGGAACTAAGGCAAAGCACGAAGTAGTGCCAGCGGACAAACATAAAAAGGGTAAGTACAACCTTGCAAAGGTCAATAGCGTTCATAGTGCCTTGGCAAGATATATGAACCCTAAAGTCGGAAAGGTTTATACAACAAAGTATCTTGACCTTAACTTGATGTTGTTCTGGTGGCTGTTCAAGTATAGGGATTTCAACACCGAAGAAAAGGCTCAAGCATTATATAGTATTATGAATGACCAAATCCC
>JAEELB010000094.1 GCA_016288705.1 Lachnospiraceae bacterium
CTTCATCCGGTTATGCACCTTGATGGTGATATCAAAAGGTCTGCCGGAGCAGTACAGTTAGGTACGATGGTTAATATTTCAGGTGATCTGATAAATGTTCTCCTTCTGAACGGCGGAATGGCCGGAATGGCAATAGCAACAGATCTAAGCTGCTTTGCGGAACTGGCATGGCTGCTGTTACATTACAGAAAACCCGGCTGCATACTGAAACCTGTTTTATCCGACACCAGGATTGATTATATTTCACTTTTCGCCAGTGGCCTCCCATTTATGATACGGGAACTGACTGCTTTCATTTCGGGCATATTATTGAACAGACTGGTGTTTAATCTGTCAGGGGCAGTCGGGATATCCATTCTTTGCATCGGCAACACAATCTGGTTATTTATGCTTCCGGCAGCGGCTGCAATAAGCAGCGCCGGCAATACTTTGGGCAGCGTTTCCGCAGGGGAATCTGACCGGCGGGGCACTTGCCTGGTATTCAGAATGGGAATACTGTACTCGCTTATCCCCGGAGTAATACTTGGGGCAACGTTTTTCCTGCTGGCAGCGCCGTTTGCGGCTTTTTGCAGTTCGGACAACAGGGAAAATGCTGAAATTGCGGTAGTTCTGATAAGATTTCTGGCATTATCGCTTCCTGTTACAATGATATGCCAGGCTATGGAATCCAATCTGAATGTGACCGGACATAGGAGGTGCGCCATTTTTTTGAGCATCCTTGAAGGGGGTATGGTGTTATGGGTCGTATCCATGATTCTCGGAAGCATTTACGGCGTTGCGGGAATCTGGGCCGCAAGGCTTGTGGCGGCAATAATAATTGCAATTATCGGTTTTGCGGTATCCATGCTTTCTTATAAGGAATATGCTGAAGACAATTATATCGAAGAGACTGTCTCTACCAGGACAGAGGTGACCGCTTTTTCCGAACAGGTCAGAACCCTCTGCCACAGAAATAATATGAATGGCAGGCAAAGCAATCTGGCAGCGTTATGCGTCGAGGAGCTTGCATGCAACACTTTGCTTTGGGGCTATGAAAAGGGCGCAGGGGAGGGAATTGACCTCAGGGCCGCTTTTGATGACGGGCATGTTTCCATCCGTATCAGAGATAGCGGGAGGCAGTTTGACCCTGTTCAATATACCCGGCAGTTTGTGCCTTCCGGCGATGATCCATTGAAGAATTTTGGACTTCGGATTGTGTCAGGACTGGCTGCAGATATGCGTTATTCATGTATTGCGGACTGTAATATCGTATTATTGAAAATTTAAAAAATAAAAGTGTACAAAAAAGGAGGTTAAGGATGACTGCTACAGCGTACTATCCGGAGGTTTATGTTAATGATCTTGACGGGGCTCTGGAGGAATTCAGAAGGATCGGATTTACATGTCTGGAGACAGTAGAGAATGACATAATGAAAATGTACATTCTCGAATTAAACGGCAACAGATTAGCCATTTACTCATCTCATATGCCGGAATATCAGATAGATGAGGGTATTTTCGGATTCCGTGTCGATGCGGTTGATTTCGAAGAGGGGCTTGCATATTATGACAATCAGGGCTACAAGCCTGTGCTGGGGCCGAAAACAGAAGGAAACGAAAGAATTGTGATACTTGAGGATGATAAGAAGCGCAGAGTCTCTCTTCACGGACCGATATAAGGAATATTTCCTGCTGAAAGTCATCATTTACGGAATGAAAGGCCGCACTTCCATATCTTGACATTCCGTGGTGCTGTGATACAATATCTTGTGTTTACTATGAGTTTTTTATGGAATGGCCTGAAACGGGCCGTCGCAAACGGATGCTGACTTTGAGAATGCATTCAAAACGGGAGAATGAAGATATGAAGATCATCAAAAGAAGCGGGGCGGAAGCAAAGTTCGATATCGTAAAGATCATCTCGGCCATTCATAAGGCTAATGATACCGTGGATGACTCAAAACAGCTCTCCGACGAGGAGATAGACGATATCGCCGAGATCGTGAAGAGGAACTGCGCCCGCATGAGCAGGGCTGCCGGGGTCGAGGAGATCCAGGATCTGGTGGAAAACGAACTCATGAGGTACGACGCCTTCGAGGTAGCCAGAAATTACATCACTTATCGCTACAAGAGAGCCATGGTCAGGCGCTCCAACTCCACTGATGAGCAGATCCTCGCCCTCCTTGAGTGCAATAACGAAGAGGTGAAGCAGGAAAATTCCAACAAGAATCCGATAGTGAACAGCGTGCAGCGCGACTATATGGCGGGTGAGGTCTCAAAGGATATCACGAAGAGGTTTCTCCTGCCCGAAGATATCGTGAAGGCCCATGAGGACGGGTTGATCCATTTCCATGACGCGGATTATTTTGCGCAGCACATGCACAACTGCTGTCTGGTGAATCTGGAGGACATGCTGCAGAACGGGACTGTCATCTCCGAGACGATGATAGACACGCCCCACAGTTTTTCAACGGCCTGCAATATCGCCACCCAGGCCATCGCCCAGATCGCCTCGTCCCAGTACGGCGGTCAGAGCATTTCCCTTTCCCATCTGGCACCCTTTGTCCAGGTGTCAAGGGAGCGGTTTAAGACCGAGGTCGCGGAGGAGATGCAAAAGACCGGCGTGCAGGCCACGGAGGAGCAGATCGCCGAGACCGCGGAACTCAGGGTGAGGGAGGAGATCAACCGGGGCGTTCAGATGATCCAGTATCAGGTCATCACTCTCATGACCACCAACGGGCAGGCTCCTTTTGTGACCGTGTACATGTATCTGGACGAGGTTCCCGAGGGGAGGACCAGGGACGACCTGGCCATGATAATAACCGAGATGCTGAAGCAGCGCATCCGGGGCGTGAAAAATGAAAAAGGAGTATTCATCACTCCCGCATTTCCAAAGCTGATCTACGTGCTGGATGAGGACAATGTCAGAGAGGGCACAAAGTATTGGGAGATAACGAAACTCGCCGCAAAGTGCACCGCAAAGCGCATGGTCCCGGATTATATCTCCGCGAAGGTCATGAGGGAACTGAAAAGGGATTTCACCGCCGAAAAGACCGGCACCGGCACCGTCTATCCCTGCATGGGGTGCCGCTCCTTCCTGACTCCCGACAGGACTGATAAGATCGGAAACGTGGCGAAGGCGCTCAATTACACGCCGGATAAGGGAAAGTATTACGGAAGGTTCAATCAGGGCGTCGTCACATTGAATCTTGTGGACGTGGCCTGTTCTTCCGGAAAGGATATGGACAGGTTCTGGGAGATATTCGATGAAAGGCTGGAACTGTGCCGCAGGGCTCTCATGGTGAGGCACAACAGGCTCAAAGGGACGAAATCCGACGTGGCGCCCATACTCTGGCAGTACGGCGCTCTGGCCAGGCTTGAGAAGGGCGAGAAGATAGACAAGCTCCTGTACGGAGGCTATTCCACCATCTCCCTCGGCTACGCCGGACTGAACGAATGCACCAGATACATGACGGGCGCATCCCATACCGAGCAGACGGGGACGGAATTTGCCCTCAGGGTGATGCAGCACATGAACGACGCCTGCGCGCGCTGGAAGGCGGAGACCGACATTGACTTCAGCCTTTACGGGACGCCCCTTGAATCCACCACCTATAAATTCGCAAAATGCCTCCAGAAGAGGTTCGGCGTGATCCCCGGCGTTACGGACAAGAACTATATCACCAACAGCTACCATGTGCACGTGACGGAGGAGATAGACGCTTTCTCGAAGCTTAAGTTTGAGTCGCAGTTCCAGAAGCTCTCCCCCGGCGGAGCCATCAGCTACGTCGAAGTCCCGGATATGCAGGACAATATCGAGGCAGTGCTGTCGGTTATGCAGTACATTTATGAGAACATCATGTACGCGGAGCTCAACACCAAGAGCGATTTCTGCCAGGTGTGCGGATTTGACGGCGAGATCAGTATAGTGGAGGACAGCGACGGAAAGCTGGTGTGGGAATGCCCCAACTGCCATAACAGGGACCAGGCGAAGATGAACGTGGCCCGCCGCACCTGCGGTTATATCGGCACGCAGTACTGGAACCAGGGCAGGACTCAGGAGATAAGGGAGAGGGTGTTGCATCTGTAAATTCGTAAATGTTATAGTAACCGTGACCGGCCACGGGCATGGCAAACCATCCTTGACCGACTGCAGGCGTGGTGCGGGATACGCATCCGTAACCGGATTCAAGCATGAGAAAGGAAAAGACCAGATGAGCAAAGCAGAAGAAAAAAATCTTCAGATACCTGAGAAGGGACCCATTACCGACGAACTTCTCGAGAGGATGAACAAGTGGTTCAGAGCGGCCAATTATCTTTCGGCGGGCCAGCTTTATCTGCTGGAGAACCCCCTCCTTAAGAAGCCCCTGACTCTTGACATGATCAAGAAAAAGATAGTGGGACACTGGGGCACGGTGCCGGGACAGAATTTCGTCTTTGTTCATCTGAACAGGGTGATAAAGAAGTACGACCTCAACATGATCCTGCTTTCGGGCCCGGGTCACGGCGGGAATTTCTATATTGCAAACGACTACATGGACGGCAGCTACAGTGAATTCTACCCGAATATCTCCAGGGATGAAGCGGGAATGCAGAGGCTGTTCAAGCAGTTCTCATTTCCCGGCGGGGTGCCCAGCCATTGCGCCCCCGAGACTCCCGGTTCCATAAATGAGGGCGGCGAACTGGGCTACGGCATAGCCCACGCTTTCGGCGCGGTCTTCGACAATCCGGATCTCATAGCCACCGTGACCGTGGGTGACGGTGAGGCCGAGACCGGACCTCTGGCCACCAGCTGGCAGAGCAATAAGTTCCTCAATCCCAAAAATGACGGCGCGGTCCTGCCCATCCTCCACCTGAACGGATATAAGATCGCGAACCCCACCATTTTCGCCAGGATGAGCAAGCAGGAACTCATTGATTTCTTCCACGGCTGCGGCTGGGAGCCTTATTTCGTGGAGGGCTCAGACCCCATGCCCATGCATCGTAAGATGGCTGAGACCATGGATCAGGTGATAGAGCGCATCCATGAGATACAGAAGGACGCAAGAGAGAATGATAAGACCGACCGCCCGGTGTGGCCCATGATAGTGCTCCGCACGCCCAAGGGCTGGACAGGTCCCAAGGTGGTGGACGGTCAGAGGATAGAGGATAATTACCTGGCTCACCAGGTCCCTATTTCCATGGAGAAGGGTGAGGAACACCTTAAGATCCTGGAAGAATGGCTGAAGAGCTATCATCCTGAGGAACTCTTTGACGACAGCGGGAGACTCCTTCCGGAGATCGAGTCCCTGGCTCCCGAGGGAGACAGCCGCATAGGCGCTAATCCCAACGGAAACGGCGGGCTTCTCCTCAGGGATCTGAGAATGCCCGACTTCAGGGATTACGCCGTCGAGGTCACCGAGCACGGTGCAAAGGACGGTCAGGATATGATCGAGCTCGGAAAATTCGTGAGGGATATATTTGTACTCAACAAGGAGTCCAGGAACTTCCGCATTTTCGGACCCGACGAGACCAATTCAAACCGCCTGAACAGCGTGTTTGAGGTGGAGAACAGGGACTGGAATGCCGAGCACTACGACACGGACGATCATCTCGCCGTGGACGGCAGGGTGATGGACTCAATGCTCAGCGAGCATATGTGCGAAGGCTGGCTTGAAGGATATCTGCTGACAGGACGGCACGGCTTCTTTGCAACCTACGAGGCCTTTGCCAGGATCATCGACTCCATGGCTGCCCAGCACGCCAAATGGCTGAAAGTCTGCAATCAGCTGAGGTGGAGGGAGGAGATAGCGTCTCTGAACCTCATCATGTGCTCCACGGTGTGGCAGCAGGATCACAACGGATTTACACATCAGGATCCGGGATTCATGGATCACATTGCAAATAAGAAAGCCGACGTGGTGCGTCTTTATCTGCCTCCGGATTCAAACTGCCTGCTGTCGACCTTCGATCACTGCATCAGGAGCCACAATTACGTCAATGTGATCGTGGCCAGCAAACACCCGAGACCCCAGTGGCTTTCAATGTCCGAGGCCGTGAAGCACTGCACCCAGGGCATAGGCATCTGGGAGTGGGCCAGCAACGATCAGGGGCAGGATCCGGATATAGTGTTCGCCTGTGCGGGAGAGACGCCTACGCTTGAGGCTCTGGCTGCGGTGTCCATTCTGAATAAGGAGCTCCCCGAAGTGAAGATCAGATTCATCAATGTGGTGGACCTCTTCAAGCTTCAGCCTGCCAGTGAGCATCCTCACGGTCTTACGGATGCGGAATACGACATATTGTTCACGAAGGACAAGCCCGTGATCTTCAATTTCCACGGATACGCTTCACTCATTCACGAACTGACCTACAGACGCCACAACAACAGGCTCATGCACGTAAGGGGCTACAAGGAAGAGGGCACCATCACCACCCCCTTTGATGTGAGGGTTCAGAATGATGTGGACAGGTTCCATCTGGTGCAGGAGGCCGTAAAGTTCCTGCCCAGGCTCGGAAACAGGGGTGCCTATGTCTACCAGAAGATGAGCGACAAGCTGGTGGAGCACAAGCAGTACATCAGCAAATACGGGCTCGACCTGCCGGAGGTGGCAGGCTGGGTATGGAA
>JAEELB010000095.1 GCA_016288705.1 Lachnospiraceae bacterium
ATGTCACATACGAGTATTCGGACGTTCTGAATACTCTTCCCAATGTGGCGGCGCCCGTATATGTTTCGGCAAAACCCGACTGTGTAGAGGCGGACCCGGTGACCGGTGAGCTTACTGCAAAGAAGAACGGCACTTCCAAGGTAAAGATCACGTATACCACCGATGTCGGACAGAAAAAGCCCGCCGTTGTGGCCGAAAACGTATCTGTTACGGTGAAGATACCGTGCTTTGCAAAGAATGAGATAAGTGTAAAACAGGGCAAAACCAAGAAGAATGCCCTGAAAAATCTCATCAAGGGAGAAACGGTCAAATGGTCGTCGGAAGATGAAAGCATAGCCGGGGTCGATGAGAAGGGAAAGGTGACAGCCAAAGCTCCCGGGAGCACAATGATTTCGGCTACGGTCAGCAATCCGGATGGCACGGACTCCGTATACTCCTATACGGTGAATGTCCTGACGCCCGGGAAATGAAACCGTAACGCCGCATGGCGGCTGCAGGCATCCCCTGCCGTGTGAGAAACTCCCCGGACGGACAAAGTTAGGATAAAACCCGTGAAAACCGGCGTCTTATCCTAACTTTTCGGGTTTGTGGAAGGATCGGAGATGACCGAAGAAAGCGAAAGTTAGGATAAAACCCGTGAAAACCGGCGTCTTATCCTAACTTTTCGGGTTAGCGGAAGGATCGGAGACGACCGAAGGAAGCAAAAGTTAGGATAAAACCTGTGAAATCCGAGGTCTTATCCTAACTTTTCGGGTTTGTGGAAGGATCTGAACCGGGGATACCTGAAATGTTTCCGTGATACTGTACAAAGGGCGTGCACATTTGGTAGAATGAACCCGACGGACATGAATTGTGTGCAGACAACGAGCCGGGGTCTCATGTGCGAAATGATCCGCAGGGGGGACCCTGACGGCAGCAGGACACCGAGAGGCTTTGCCTCGATTCGGGCAGCAGCGCTGCCTCCGGACAGGGGCTTCTCCTCTGCCGGTCGTATTAGGTCTGCAAGGGAGGGATTTACGTTATGAAGAAAAAAATAATGCTTTCTTCGGCTATACTGTCTTTTGCGATCATCCTCGGAGCCTGCGGAGGCTCGTCTTCCTCATCGTCAGCCGATATGAATTACAAAAGCGGCGCAGTCGGGGCCTATTCCGACGGAGCGTACGAGGAGGCTGCCGTAGAGCCGATGTATGACGAGTTTGACTCCGAGGCCGCCAGGTCGGCAGATTCCACTGCCGGAGGTTCCGGTTCCCGGATAGAGGGGGAAGTGACGGAAGGCCTCGATGTGGCGGCGGTGGACCTGTCCAACGAGAAGCTTGTGTACACTGCGCATCTCTCTGTGGAGACCGTTGAGTATGACAAGTCGAGGGAAGACTTCAAAGCCCTCATGGACAAGTACGGAGCCATCATACAGAATGAGAGCGAGAACGCCGATGCGGTCTTGAATAGCGGTGAATTTACCGGGAACGATGACGCTTTCAAAATGGGTGAGAGACATTATAATGTGACGGTCCGTGTGCCCTCGGCGAACTTCGGCAGCTTTCTGAACGGAATGAAGGGGATCGGCGTCACCACATCCATGTCCTCGGATGTTCAGAACCTGACCCAGGAATACAGCGATATAACGGCCATACTGGAAGCGGATGAAGAAGAGATCAAGCAGCTCAAGGAGTGGCTTAAGGAGTGCCAGAACGCCGAGGATATGACCACTCTCTACAGCAGGATCACGGAAGTTCAGGCGGAGATCAACAGATACAAATCAAGGCTCCGCAGCATCAATACGGATGTGGCTTACAGCACCGTGAGCATCACTCTCGATGAGGTGATCCAGTATACCGAGGCTCCCGATCCCACGGATGAGATCACCTTTGGGAAGAGAATCGCCAAGGCCACCAGGGAGAGTCTGGAAGACTTTGCCGACTTCCTGGAGAATCTGCTGATCTTCGTGATACATATCCTTCCCGGACTGCTCCTGCTTCTGGTGATAGTGATCATAGTCCTGCTGATAGTGAAGAAGGCCACCCGTAATAAAAAGCCCGGAAAGGCCGGCAAACAGCCTCCCTATCAGGGAACTGTCATGAATCAGGGTATGATGCAGACTCCCAACGGAAATCAGATGATGGGCCCCGGGATGATGATGCCTCCCGTACAGGGTCAGGGAACGATGCAAGCTCCTGCCCCCGGTCAGGGTATGGCACAGCCCTCCGGTCAGGCACCTGTCCCGCCTTCCGCTCCCGTCCGGAATGCGGATCAGGGAAGAGGACCGGTACAGGAAAATAAAGACGCGGATAAATCTCAGGAGACTGACGGAAAAGACGCTGATCCCGCAGAAGGAAAGTGAGCAGTCTCAAAGAGGGCATAGAGCGCGCCATAGCGGCTGACGCCGTGCCCATGCATATGCCCGGGCACAAGAGAAATCCCGGACTGGCGGGCAGTGGAAATGCCCTTTTCGGGAACGCCCCTGAGACGCCGGGGAGCGGGGGCCATGGTCGGGATCCCATATTTACGGACGTGACTGAACTCGGGGGTCATGGCCGGGATCCCATATTTACGG
>JAEELB010000008.1 GCA_016288705.1 Lachnospiraceae bacterium
CGGTGAGTTCCGCGATCATAGGCCGCTGAACCTTTGTGACGACCCTGGTCCCGTCCTTCAAAACTCCGTAATGGACCTGGCCTATGGAAGCGGATCCCAAAGGCTCGTCCCTGAACTCGGAATAAATCTCGTCTATCTTCTTTCCGGTCTCATGCTCGATCACTGCCTTTGCGATCTCGGGATCCAGAGGCTGCACATTCTGACGGAGCTTCACCAGTTCCAGGCAGTAGCTCTCCGGAAGGAGATCCGTGCGGCTGGACATGATCTGTCCTATCTTCACATATGTGGGCCCGAGGTCTTCGAGAGTGGTGCGGAGTTCCAGAGGAGTGAGACCGCCGGCATAGAAATTATGCCTGGCAAATATACCCATGATCTCTGCTGCACGGGTCTTTTTCTTCATTTCCAGTTTGGCCCTCTCCCTTGAAAGGAGCTCGTTCAGTCTTTCGCTGTACTTCTTTGGGGGCTTCTGCTCTTCCTCGGCAGGCTCTGCATCCCTGTTTACCTCTGCGTCCACCTGCTCTTTTACCAGATCTATGATCTTGCTTTCCTGGGTATCGTTTTCATTAGCCATATTGATATCTCCTTATTTCCGATTCCATCGATCCTTCAGGGTCATTCACGCCTGCCGTTCCGGGCCCGCATCAGTCCTTTCTGATGGGCCATATCCAGATCACTCTGACGGCGCTAACTATGGAAGAAAACACAATGACTGCCCCTATGATCATCTTGAACTCACCGATCTCTTTCCAGAAGGGATTGATCATAAGAATGAGCCCCAGTACTATCTGAATGACATACAGGGGAATAAGGACCCACCAGCCTTTTCTTGCGGAACGCCTCGCATAGACATATGAATGAATGATCCCGTTGATGCTCTCCAGGACCAGAAACAGGCCCAGGAAGAACCCAAGCACGAAGAGCACGTCGTCCCGGAAGATGAGGATCGCTATTCCTATGATCCCCAGGGCGATAGCTCCCGTCAGATAAACGAAATGTATCAGGGCTTTATTACTGCTCAGAAAATCAAAGATCATCACTATGGACATAATGATGACCACCGCCCCTGCCCCATCGATGAACGCCGGGAGGAAATCCTCAGGCAGTATCAGCATTATCACCCCTACCGCCATGAGCACTATCGAAGTCATAATGGCGCTCCGTCTCAAACTGTTAAGACCTTCGAAAATCATACGGACCCCCTTTTCTGATCTTTCCCTGATCTGTATAACGTAAAAAAAGAGTATCTTTGTCACATAAATACTCCATAAGATTTTACAAAAGATGGTATGTATTGTCAATTACGGCATCAATGATCGCCGGCGGTAAAATACGCTGTTTCGGGGCTTTCGGCCGGATCCCGCAGGCGAAAACAGATACTTTCCGAGCAATAAGAAACGGGCAGGGTGAAGGACCCCTGCCCGGTGACAACGCCGTTACACGCCACGAGGACCCGCCTCCGGCGCCCCGTATCTGCCACAGTCTCAGTGTTCGGGCAGATCCCCGGGGGACAGTGTTCTTACATTCTCCCGTTCAAGTATCTCTGCGGTCTTTTCCTGGTCGCTGGTCCTGATGGCAATGGGAGCCCCCTCCGTGGGGATACAGAGCCCGTACACGTATTTCACATTTATCCCTTCGTCATGGAGCTTTTGCATCACTTTTCTGAAGCTGCCCACCTTATTGTCCACCACGACGGCGAGGACATCGTCTATACGTGAGACGAAGCCGGCCTCCTTCAGTATCCTGTGCGCCTTCTCACTGTCTTTTATTATCATTCTGAGAACGCCGTAATCCGCAGTGTCGGCAATGCATACGGACAGGATGTCTATGCCGCCTTCCCCCAATATCCTCAGGGCGTTATCAAGTCTTCCGGGTTCATTTTCAATAAAAACGGATACCTGCTTTATGAACATACGAGTTCCTCCTTTGATTCGGATCGTGTTGATCTGCCTGCATAAAAGTCTTCCGTGATCTCAATAGCGCGGCTCTGTTTAGCTTTGCATGCGGTCCACCCGGCTCCGCCGGGAGCTCCTGGTCCCGAGCCCGGAGATCCTGTCACCCTGCGGGAACCACCCGGCTCCGCCGGGAGTTCCTGATCCCGGGATCCGCTATTTCGGCCGGCATTCAGGTGTAGAGCTTCCTCTTATCGGTCACGTGCTTTGATTTGCCGTCGAAATGCTCCAGCCCGCCGGGCTCCACAAGGCGTACTTTCGCGTTAAGCCCTATGGCCTGGTGCAGTTTTTCGTGCACTTCCTTCGACAGTTTTTCAAGGCTGCTCACCTCGTCCGTGAAGCTGTTCTCCGCAACCTCAACCTGAACCTCCAGCGTGTCCTTATTGTCCACTCTGTCCACTACCATCATGTAGTGAGGGGTGGTGCCGTCCACCGTGAGGAGCGCGGCCTCCACCTGTGACGGGAATACATTCACGCCGCGGATGATGAGCATGTCGTCGGTACGTCCCCTGAAGCGCTGGATCCTGGCCATGGTGCGGCCGCATTCGCATTTGCCGTACTGAAGGCTGGTGAGATCTTTTGTGCGGTATCTGATAAGGGGCATTCCTTCCTTTGTCAGGTTGGTGATGACAAGTTCCCCGTCCTCCCCCTCCGGGAGCTGCTTCATAGTACCCGGATCTATTATCTCCGGCAGGAAATGATCCTCCCAGATGTGAAGTCCCTTGTGATATTCACAGTCATTTGCCACTCCGGGACCCATCATCTCCGTGAGCCCGTAAATGTCGTAAGCTTTGAGACGAAGTCTCTTTTCCATCTGATCCCGCATTTCGTCGGTCCAGGGCTCGGCGCCGCAGATGGCGGCTTTCAGATGGATCTGATCGAGAAGCCCCGCCTTTTCTATATCTTCAGCCACATGGAGAAGGTATGAGGGCGTGCAGGCAATGGCTGTCACCTTGCAGTCGATCATCATGTCGATGAGTTTCTTCGTGTTGCCGGTGGACATTGGTATCACCAGCGCACCCAGGTATTCGGCGCCGTAGTGGGCCCCCAGACCCCCGGTGAAAAGGCCGTAGCCGTAGCCGATCTGTATCACATCCCCGCGGCTGATCCCCGCCATTGTCAGGCATCTGGCAACGCATTCCGCCCAAATGTCAATGTCGCGCCTCGTATATACGCCGATCTTGGGTTTGCCCGTAGTCCCGCTGGATGCGTGAACGCGGACCAGTTCTGAGGTGGGCACGGCAGCAAGGCCGAAGGGATAGGCGGCGTTCAGATCCTCGTAGGTGGTGAAGGGCAGCTTTGACAGATCCTCCACGCCCCGTATGTCGCCGGGCTCAAGTCCCACTTCCTGCATCTTTTTCCTGTAGTACGGAACGTTGTGGTAAACCCTGTTCACAACCTTTGAAAGCCTGCTGTCCTGCAGGTTCCTGATCTCGTCCCGTGACATACACTCTTTTGCTTCATTCCATATCATTTTGGGATCCTCCGTGTTTTGAATATCTTCACAGAATAATAGCACAAAAAAAGATTTTTTCAATCTTTTTTTGTGCTGTTTTGAACTGGCTTTTTTGAACTGCCGGTGTCTGCTGTTGTCTGCGCGGGCCGCTGTTTTCTGCGCGGGCCGCTGTTTTCTGCCGCCGTCTGCTATTGTCTGCCGCGGGCCGCGGGGGCAAAAACCCGCATTGTTAGGATAAAACCCGCATTTTTCCTCCGGTTTATCCTAACTTTGGCGGTTCGGACCCGCGGTCCGCAGGGGCAAAAGCCTAAATTGTTAGGATAAAAACCGCATTTTCCCTCCGGTTTATCCTAACTTTGGCGGTACGGGCGGTAACGTATGTATAATGGTGTAAATTGAAAAAAGAGCCAAAGTGCTCCTCTTTAGGTATAATGTTAAATGACCAAATCCAACATAACACCAAGGAGGAAAACACGATGGCTCAACTCAATATTACACTGAATCAGGACGA